>NZ_JBHWGV010000214.1:0-7850 GCF_042732955.1 Kitasatospora sp. NPDC059747
CGCCTCAAGGGCGGCGAGAAGCGCCCAGCGCGCCCACAGTTCCTCGGCCGGCGGAAGGTCCTCCGGCAGTCCTGGCCGGTGAACGGTCATGTGTGCCCCCGTGTGTGTGCTCCGATGGTGATCGCCACAACGATATGTTCCGCTGCCGACTGCCGGATCACCCCGGACGCACCTCGCGGGCCGTCCGGTCAGGCGCCGACCAGCTCCAGCTCGGCGCCCGACCGCACGGCGTCCGGGGCCGCCGGGACGGCGGGCCTGCGCATCCCCTTGAGCACGACGACCACTCCCGTGGTGACCACCGTGCCGGCCACGACCGCGACCAGGTACAGGAAGGGGCTGCCGATCAGCGGGAGCACCCAGATTCCGCCGTGCGGGGCCCGCAGGGTGGAACCGAAGGCCATCACCAGGCCGCCGGCGGTCATGCTGCCCACCATGTTCGCCGGGATGACCCGCAGCGGATCGGCCGCCGCGAAGGGGATGGCGCCTTCGGTGATGAACGACGCTCCGAGCACCCAGGCCGCCTTGCCGTTCTCGCGCTCCTCGGGGGTGAACAGCCGGCGCCGGACGACGGTCGCCAGCGCCATGCCCAGCGGCGGGGTCATGCCCGCGGCCATCACGGCGGCCATCACCTTCAGGCTGCCGGCGTCTGGGGTGGTTCCCGCGGCGGTGAGCGCACCGGCCGCGAAGGTGTAGGCGACCTTGTTGAGCGGGCCGCCCATGTCGAAGGCCATCATCGCGCCGAGCAGCACGCCGAGGAGGATCGCGTTGGAGCCGGAGAGGCCGTTCAGCCAGTCGGTCAGGCCGCCCATCGCCGAGGCGATCGGCGAGCCCACCACCACGAACATCAGGAAGCCGACCGCCGCCACCGACAGGAGCGGGATCACCACCACCGGCATGATGCCCCGGATCGCCCGCGGCACGTTCCACCGGATCATCCACAGCACCAGGAAGCCCGCGGCCAGGCCGGACACGATGCCGCCGAGGAAGCCGGCGCCGACCGCCACCGAGACGGCACCACCGGCGATGCCGGCGGCCAGCGCCGCCCGGTCCGCGATCGCCCAGGCGATGTATCCGGAGAGGACCGGGACCAGGAAGCCGAAGGACGTCTTGCCGGTCTGGAACAGCATCGCCGCCCAGCTGTGCGAGGAGGTCCAGTCGAAATGGCCCAGCACGGACGGGGCGGCGGCGATCTGGTACCCGCCGATCGCGAAGGCGAGGGCGATCAGCAGGCCGCCGGCCGCGACGAACGGGATCATGTAACTGACGCCCGTCATCAGGTACTTGCGCAGCCGCTGGGCCCAGTGTTCGCCAGTCGTCCCACTCAGTGCGCTCGGCGCGCTCGGTGCGGCGACCGGGGCGGCGGCGGCACGGGCGCCGCTGCCGGTCTCGGCGACCAGCCCGGCGGCCTGGGCGATCAGGTCGTCGGCCCGGTTGACGGCGGCCTTCACGCCCACGTCCACGGTCGGCTTGCCGGCGAAGCGGGCGCGGTCGCGGACCTCGACGTCATGGGCGAAGATCACCGCGTCGGCCGCCGCGATCACCTCGGGAGCCAGCGGCGTCGTCCCGGCGGACCCCTGGGTCTCGACCTGGATCCGCACACCCGCCCGCGCGGCGGCCAGTTCGAGCGCCTTGGCGGCCATGTAGGTGTGGGCGATGCCGGTCGGGCACGAGGTCACCGCGACCAGCCGAAGCCCGGCGTCGGCGTCGGCCGTTTCCGGAGCGGCCGTCTCAGGAGCGGGCGTCTCAGGAGCGGGCGTCTCCGGATCGGGCGACTCCGGATCGGGCGACTCCGCGACGGCGGCGGGCTCCGGAGCAGCAGCGACCGGCGGCTCCTCGCCGTTGACCAGGGCCGCGACAGCGCCAGGGCTCTCGGCATCGCGCAGGGCGCCGGTGAACGCGGGATCCATCAGCCGGCCGGCCAGCGCGGCGAGGATCCGCAGGTGGGCGTCGTCCGCGCCCGCCGGTGCCGCGATCATGAAGATCAGGTCGGCGGGCCGCCCGTCCGGGGCGTCGAAGTCCACTCCCCTGGCGCTCCGGCCGAAGGCCACGCTCGGCCGCGTGACGTGGGGCGATCTGCAGTGCGGAATGCCGATCCCGTCGCCCATCCCGGTCGGGGCCTGGGCCTCGCGGGCGGCGACGTCGGCGAGGAAGCCGTCGAGGTCGGTGACCCGGCCCTCGGCGACCAGCCGCTGGGCGAGGGCGCGGAGGGCTTCGCTCTTGTCCTGGGGGGCGAGGTGGAGATCAACGAGTGCGGGTGTGATCAGTCCGCTGGTGTCGCTCATCGTGTCGGTCCTTCGACTGGTGCCTGACAGTGTTCCCTTGCCCCCGGGAATGGTCGCCGTTCCGTCCCACACGGTCGGGCGTGGTGCCTCAAGGCAGAGGCCGTTCTCAACCGCGGACTCAACCGCGGGCTCAACCGCGGGCTCAACCGCGGGCTCAACCGCGGGCTCAACCGCGGGCTCAACCGCGGAGCGGCCGTTCGAGCGGGATGTCCGCCGTCACGACCACCGCGGCCGGGTCCAGATCGGCCGGGGTCGGCATGACGCTCCCCGGCAGTTGTACGGCGGCGGCCCCGTGCGCCAGGGCAGCCGCGAGTGCCCCGGGGCCGGTGCCACCGGCTCCGAGGAAGCCCGCGAGCGAGGCGTCGCCCGCTCCCACGTCGCTGCGGACGGCGGCGACCGGTGCGCTGCCGTACCAGCTGCCCTCGTCGGCGATCAGCAGCATCCCGTCCGCACCGAGGCTGGCGAGGACCTGCTGGGCGCCGCGCTTGCGCAGTTCCCCGGCCGCGTCGACGGCGTCGCCGACGGTGGCGACCGGGCGGCCCACGGCCTCCGCGAGTTCCTCGCGGTTGGGCTTGACCACGTCGGGACGAGCCGACAGCGCGGCGAGCAGCGCGGGGCCGGAGGTGTCCAGGGCGATCCGGGCGCCCCCCGAGTGCACCTGGGCGACCAGTTCCGCGTACCACTCCGGTGCCAGTCCGCGCGGCAGGCTGCCGCAGCAGGCCAGCCAGTCGACGTCGTTCCCCAGGTGGTCCTCGCGGACCAGCGCCAGCAGCGCGGCCGACTCGGCGGCGCTGAGCTCGGGGCCCACCGCGTTGACCTTCGTGAGGCTGCCGCCGTCCTCGGCGATCGAGACGTTGATGCGGGTGTCGCCCGAGATCGCGACCGCCGCGACGTCGATGCCCTGGCGGCGCAGCAGGTCGGCGAGCAGGTGCCCGGAGGGGCCGCCCAGCGGCAGGACGGCGGTGGTGCGGTGGCCGGCGGCCGTGAGCGCGCGGGAGACGTTGACGCCCTTGCCGCCGGGGTCGAGCCGGTCGTGCGCGGCCCGGTTGACCTCGCCCGGGGTGAGCGTTCCCAGCTCGTAGGTGCGGTCGAGGCTGGGGTTCGGGGTGATGGTGACGATCATGCGCGGATGACTTCCGGTCCGAGGTTCTCGATCTCTGCGGTCTGCTCGTCGGTCAGTCCAGTGTCCGTGACGAGCACGTCGACCTGGTCCAGCGAGCCGAACCGGGCGAAGTGGCGGACGCCGTACTTGGAGGAGTCGGCGACCAGCACCACGCGGCGGGCGCCGGTGAGCATGGCGCGTTTGACGGCCGCCTCGGCGAGGTCCGGGGTGGACAGCCCGCCCTCCGGGGAGAAGCCGTTGGTGGCGACGACCGCGATGTCCGCGTGGACGTCGGCCAGGTCGCGCAGCGCCCAGGCGTCGACGGCGGCCTGGGTGCGGTGGCGCAGCCGCCCGCCGACCAGGTGGAGGGCGAGCGCCGGGTGGTCGGCGAGCCTGGCGGCGACGGGGAGGGCGTTGGTGACGACGGTGAGGGCGCAGTCGGCGGGCAGCAGGCCGGCCAGCCGGGAGACGGTCGTCCCCGCGTCCAGGATCACGCTGCCCTCCGCGGGCAGGAGGGCCAGGGCCGCCTTGGCGATGCGCTCCTTCTCGGCAGCGGCGGTGGAGTCCCGTTCGGCCAGGCCGGGTTCCAGGTGCAGTGCGCCGGCGGGCAGGGCGCCGCCGTGCACCCGGTGCAGCAGTCCGGCCCGGTCCATGGCGCTCAGGTCACGCCGGATGGTCTCCTGCGTGACGCCGAAGTCCTCGGCCAGCGTCGGCACGTCCACCCTGCCCTGCTCCTGTGCGAGGCGGAGGATCTGTTGCTGCCGCTCGGGTGCATACATGTGGGATCGGGTCCGTTTCATGTCCGTTTACGCCTGATGAGGCCCGACCATACGCGCTCCGGCCGAAAAAGCAAGCGATCGCGCCAGCCCTGGGCCCGCGAACCCCGATTGCCCGAATGTGTTGACATCCCTCGATGTCCGGGCGTAGAACCAAACGAAACAACACGCTAACGGGCGTGAAACCACCGACCGCCCGGTCTCCGCCACTGCCCCCGTACCGCGAAGACCCGGCGCGAACACGGTGGCCCGCGCTTCACCCCGTGCGCGGGCCACCGTGCCCCACTCCGCTGCCGACCCGGTTCCCACCCGGGTCGGCGGTCACTTCCTTCACCTCCTCCGTCTCCTCCACCTCCTCCAAGGACTCCCATGCACTCGATCCAGGTCACCGTCGGCTCCCGAAGCGGCCTGCACGCCCGCCCGGCGTCTCTGCTCGTCCAGGCCGCGGCCCGCCAGGCGGCCAAGGTCACGGTCGGCCGCCCGGGCCGGCCACCGGTCGACGCCCGCAGCCTGCTGTCCGTCCTCGCCCTGGCCGCCGGCTGCGGCGAGACCCTGGAGCTCGTCGCGGCCGGCGACGGCGCCCAGGACGCGCTCAAGGAGCTCGCCGACCTGCTCGCCTCCGACCTCGACGCGGCGGCATGAGCGAGCACGGCGAACGAGTGATGAGGAGGCACGCACGGGCGACGGCCCTCGCCGAGCCCGGCGAGGCGGGCACATGAGCGATCCGATCCGCGGGATCGGCGTCGGCACCTCGGTCCGGTCGTCCATGAGGTGACGCCGGCCCCGACTCCCCGTCCGACAGGGCGGCAATTGCGAATACCCGGACTATCGGATTCCGATCAGAAAAGGGTGAGGAATTCGTGATGGGCCATGCCGAATACCACCCCGGCCGCGCCCCGTTCTCACTCATCCGGCAATACTGATTCACGCATTGTTCACCGGCCTATCGGAACTGACTCCCTTTCACGCTCGTCATCCTCGACAGGAGTTCAAGAAAAAGCCAAGGGTGCGGAAGGAACCAGTAATGTCTCTGGTCGGGAGGGTCGCCGGTGCCGTCGCCGTGGCCCTCCTGGCCGTGCTCGGCGTACTGTTGCTCTCCCAGTCCACGGCCGCGCTCCTCCGGGAGGACGGCTGCCCACGGGTCGTCGCGCAGGCGAAACTCGCCGAGGACGCGCCGGCCCCCAAGAACCTGCCCGGCCTCTGCTGGACCCGGCCCCGGAACGTCGAAGTCCCGGAGCGCCGGCCCGAGTTGACCTCCGTCCTCGTCGACGAAGCGCCCTCCCCCGGGACCGCGTCGCCGGCCGGTGGCCCCGACGCGCCGTACTGGGCCCGCAGACAGCCCAGAGCGGCGGTCCTCCAGGTGTTCCGCTGCTGATCGGCGCCGACCGCGCCCGCACGCTCACCGGTGGCACGGACACCCACACGTCCACGCCACCGCGCGTCACGGCGGTTCGCGACGGTCCACGGCAGTGCTGCCCCTGCCATCACCGTCGCGCTGCAACCTGCCTCCGTACCGAGCGGGCACGGTCCCGAAGTCTCCATCCCCACAAGACTTCCGAAGGGCCCGAGGCACCGACATGCAAGCATTCATCGACCACGCCCGCACCTTCCACCGCCGCGCCGCACAGACCGCCGACGACTTCGAGCGGCTCGCGGCCGGCCAGCACCCGCAGGCCCTGTTCATCACCTGCTCCGACTCCCGCATCATCCCCTCCGCCGTCACCGGCGCCCGCCCCGGCGACCTCTTCGAGATGCGGACCGCCGGCAACATCGTCCCGCCGTACCGGCCGCGCGTGCCGTCGGCCGAGGCCGCGACCATCGAGTACGCGGTCGAGGTCCTGGGCGTCGCGGACATCGTGGTGTGCGGCCACTCCCACTGCGGCGCCGTGGGCGCCGTCGTGCGCGGCGACGACCTCACCGGCGTGCCCGCGGTACGGGACTGGCTCGCCGAGGGCGCCGAACTGACACCCGGCCAGGAGCCGGACCAGGACCTCGCCGGCCCCGTGCAGCGCCACGTCCTGGACCAGCTGGCGAAGCTGCGCACCCATCCGAGCGTCGCCCGCCGCGTCGACGCGGGCCGCCTCGCGCTGCACGGCTGGTTCTACGAGGTGCACACCGGCGCGGTCCTCACCCACCGCCCCGGCACCGACGCCTTCCTGCCGCTGTGACGCCGCGGCCCACCACCGACGAACCTCCACGGATGAGGGCTCCCATGCGCTTTCCCACTCTCAAGTACGACGTCACCGCTTCGCTCGTCGTGTTCCTCGTCGCCCTGCCGCTGTGCGTGGGCGTCGCCGTCGCCTCGGGCATGCCCGCCGAACTCGGCCTGATCACCGGCATCGTCGGCGGCCTGGTCACCGGCATGCTGCCCGGCAGCAGTCTCCAGGTCAGCGGCCCGGCGGCCGGGTTGACCGTCCTGGTCGCCGAGACCGTGCAGCGCTTCGGCCTGCCCGCGCTCGGCGTCGTCGTCGCCGCGACCGGCCTGCTCCAGCTGCTGCTCGGCGCATTGCGCTGGGGCCGGTGGTTCCGCGCGATCTCCGTCGCCGTGGTCGAGGGCATGCTGGCCGGCATCGGCCTGGTCATCATCGCCGGCCAGCTCTACGCGATGGCCGACAGGCCCGCCCCCGCGAGCGGCGTCGACAAGCTCCTCGGCCTGCCCGGCCTCCTGTCCCAGCTCGTCTCCTCACCCGCCGCCCGCCAGTCCTTCGCGATCGGCGCCGGCACCATCGCCGTCATCGTGCTGTGGCAACGGCTGCCGGCCAGGGTACGGGTCGTCCCGGGCGCGCTCGTGGCCGTCCTGCTCGCCACCGGCGCCGCCTGGCTGCTCGACGGCCCGGTGAAGAAGGTCGAGGTCAAGGGCCTCCTGGACGCCATCCAGCCGCCCGACGCCGGCGTGCTCGGCCAGTTCACCCCCGCCCTGATCATCACGATCGTGGCCTTCACGCTCGTCGCCTCCGCCGAGAGCCTCTTCAGCGCGGCCGCCGTCGACCGGATCCACGACGGGCCGCGCACCGACTACGACAAGGAGCTCATGGCCCAGGGAGCGGGCAACGCGCTCTGCGGCGCCCTCGGCGCCCTGCCGATGACCGCGGTCATCGTCCGCAGCGCGACCAACGTCCAGGCCGGCGCCCGGACCAAGGCGTCCCGCGTGCTGCACGGCGTGTGGCTGCTGCTCTTCGCCGCGCTGCTCCCGGCGGCCCTCGCCGTCATCCCCGTCGCGGCCCTCGCCGGTGTGCTCGTCCACGCCGGGTTCAAGCTGCTGCCGTTCAAGCAGCTCGGACCGCTGTGGCGCGAGCACCGCCCGGAGGCACTCGTCCTCGCCGCCACAGCCGTCGCCATCGTCACGGTCAACATGTTCGAAGGCGTGCTGATCGGCCTGGGCCTGTCGATCCTCAAGAGCGCCTGGGAGACGTCCCGTCTGCACGTCGAGACGGACGAGCGGCCCGACGGCGTCGTCCGGGTCCGCCTGACCGGCAACGCCACGTTCCTCCGGCTGCCCAAGCTCCTGGACGCCCTGGAAGCCCTGCCCGCCGACCGCGTCGTCGAACTGGACCTCACCGGACTCCGGCACCTCGACCACGCCTGCCAGAGCGCCCTGACCACCTGGGCCGACCGCCACAACGCCCACGCCCCCGAAGCCGTCCGGCTGATCCCCGCCCTGGCCGGCCCGGCGTGACAGCCGGGTAGGAA
>NZ_JBHWGV010000215.1:0-1423 GCF_042732955.1 Kitasatospora sp. NPDC059747
GGACAAGAAGGCCGGCGCCATCGCCACCATGTTCACCGGGCTCACCGTCGCCAACATCGTCGGCGTCCCGCTGGGCACCTTCGTCGGCCAGGCCGTCGGCTGGCGCGCCACCTTCGTCGGCGTCGCCGCGCTCGGCGTGGTCGGCCTGCTCGGCATCGTCAAGCTCGTCCCCGCCCTGCCCCGCCCCGAGGGCGCCCACCTGCGCGGCGAGCTCACCGCGTTCCGCAACCCGCAGGTGCTGCTCGCGATGGCGATGACCGTGCTCGGCTTCGGCGGAGTCTTCGCCGCGATCACCTACATCGCCCCGATGATGACCCGCGTCGCCGGCTACTCCGACGGCGCCGTCACCTGGCTGCTGGTGCTGTTCGGCATCGGGATGTTCCTCGGCAACCTCCTCGGCGGCAGGTTCGCCGACCGCAGGCTGATGCCGATGCTGTACGCCTCGCTCGGCGGACTCGCCGTCGTGCTCGGCCTGTTCACCCTCACCGCGCACGACAAGGTCCTCGCCGCCGTCACGATCCTGCTGATCGGAGCGCTCGGCTTCGCCACCGTCCCGCCGCTGCAGAAGCGCGTCCTCGACCAGGCGCACGGTGCGCCCACCCTGGCCTCCGCCGTCAACATCGGGGCGTTCAACCTCGGCAACGCCCTCTCCGCCTGGCTCGGCGGCCTGGTGATCTCGGCCGGTCTCGGCTACACGGCCCCGAACTGGGTCGGCGCGCTGCTCGCCGCCTCGGCCCTCGTCCTCGCCGTCTGGTCCGCCGCCCTGGAGCGCCGCGCCCCGGGCCGTACGTCCGCCGTTCCGACCGCTGTTCCGGCCGTCTCGATCCCCGTCCACCACTGAACCACCGTTCCCCCGGTTCCCCAAGGAGAAGCACCACCATGAGCACCACCACCGTCACCCCGCTCACCACCGCCGACGCCGAGACGCTCGTCGCCGCCGCCCGCACCGCCGCCGAGGCGGCCGGGGTCGCCGTCAGCATCACCGTCCTGGACGCGGGCGGGCACCCGCTCGCCTTCCGCCGCGACGACCGCGCCGTGCTGATCTCCGGCGAGACCAGCACCCGCAAGGCCTACACCGCCCTCCAGCTCGACGCCCCGACCGCCGACCTGGTCGACCTCGTCAAGCCCGACGGGCCGTTCCACTCCCTGCCCACCGCACTGGACCGTCCACTGCTCTTCATCGCCGGCGGCGTCCCGGTCCACCGCGACGGCCGCCTCGTCGGCGCCCTCGGCATCGGCGGCGGCGCCCCCGAGCAGGACCACTCCTTCGCCACCGCTGCGCTGGCGGCACTCGCACGCTGACCCGCGCTCAACGGCGGTCGTACGAGATACCCGGCACCGCGCCCCCCCCCCCGGGGGCCCCCCCCCCCCGGGGGAACGGGGGGCGCGGGGGGGGGGGGGGGGGAGAGCGCTGGGGGGGCCC
>NZ_JBHWGV010000215.1:1433-7790 GCF_042732955.1 Kitasatospora sp. NPDC059747
CGCCCCGCCCGGTGCCACCGCTGCGGCCTTTGGGGCGGGTTGTGTGTGCTTGGGGCGACGCCCCGACTCGCTTCGGTCGCCGTCCTGGCAGGATGGCGCCATGGAACGTGTGCTTGGAATCGGCGGGTACTTCCTGCGGGCCGCCGACCCTGCTGCCCTCAACGCGTGGTACCGCGACTGCCTCGGCCTGGACGCCGACGAGCACGGCCTCTGGCAGCAGGAGACCGGCCCGACGGTGTTCGCGACCTTCGAGTCCGGAACCGACTACTTCGGATCGAACGCCCAGCGGACCATGCTCAACTTCCGGGTCCGCGACCTGGACGCCATGCTCGCGCAGCTACGCGCCAAGGGAGCGGACGTCGCCGGGGAGACCCAGGACATGGCGGGCGTCGGACGGTTCGGCTGGGTCACGGACCCCGAGGGCAATCGCATCGAACTGTGGCAGCCCGCCTGACCCCGCCCCCGACGGCCGCCCGGCGCCGCTGCCCGCGTCTCGGCGTCAGCGGCAGAGGGCCGTTTCGACGAGGCTCTCGACGTGCTTCATCGTGTTCGGGTCGGAGGGCTGGGTCGTCACCGCGATGTCGGCGGCGGCGCTGCCGTCGTCGGTGACGCCGCCTCGGGTCTCGTAGCCCGGGAAGCTGCCGCCGTGGCCCCAGTAGAGGCCACCGCCGCACGGCAGCGGCTTGCTCACCAAGCCGAGCCCGTAGCCGGCGCCGGGGCCCATTTTCTCGGCGGGGACGGTCTTCTTCATCTCGGCGAGCTGGGCCGGCTTGAGGAGGTCGCCGTGGAGCAGCTCGGAGAAGAACCGGTTGAGGTCGGAGTTGGTGGAGATCATCTGCCCGGCCGCCCAGCCCCAGGACGGGTCGATCTCCGTGACGTCGCGCAGCGGCGCTCCCGGCGCGTCCCGGTAGTAGCCCTTGGGGTGCGGCTCGCCGATGGACTCGTCGCCGGGGGCGGGGAAGTACGTGTGGTGCAGGCCTGCGGGCTCGATGACGCGCCGTTCGATCTCCGCCGCGAGGGGCCTGCCGGAGACCCTCTGGGCGATCAGGCCGGCCAGGACGTAGTTCGTGTTGCTGTACCCGAACCTCTCCCCCGGCGCGAATTCGGCCTTGAACTGAAGGGCCGTGTCGAGGAGTTCGCGCGGCTCGTAGTAGCGGGGCCGGAGGTCGGCCTTGAGGTAGTTCGGGATGCCGCTGGTGTGCTGGAGGAGCTGGCGGACCGTGATCCTGTGGCCGTCGATGCCGTCCCCGCGGACCAGGCCCGGCAGGTACGTCTCGATCGGCTCGTCGAGCGCGATCTTCCCCTCGCCGACCAGCTGCAGCACGACCACCGCCGTGAACACCTTGGTGTTGCTGCCGATCCGCACCTGGCCGTCGACCGGCACCTTGGCGCCGGTGGCCAGGTCGGCGACCCCGGCGGTGTAGTTGCGGGCCCGGCCGTCGCCCTTCTTGACGCTCGCCAGCGCACCGGGCACGCCCTCGTCCCGCGCCAGCGCGTCGAGGCCCTGCTGGACGGTGTCCGGTCGGGGCGCCGCGAACGCCGCGGCCGGAGCCAGTGCACCCACCGTCAGGGCGCCTACGGCCACCGCGGCCGCGAGGGCCTTCCAGCGCCGGGACGGACGGGCCTTGTGCTGCGCCTGCTCAAGCACGTGCCAACTCCAGGGTCTTGTCGGGAAAAGCAGCGGTGTTTCGCTGCTCCCACCTTCCCCGGAGTCGCCCGGCTGCGACGATGCTGCTACCCGCCCGGTTGGGGGTGGGGCTAGCCCCCGGTACGTGCACGATTCGACGGCGGGGACTCGATCATGACGGCGATGCCGTCCAGCAGCGGCTTGAGGCCGAACTCGAACAGCGCGTCCAGGTCGAGGTCGTAGCCGTCCGGCAGCCGCTCGCGATCCTGGTGAACACCGGGTACCGGGCCGCACTGGTGATCGCCGCGAAGGCGGGGGCCTGACGGTCCATCCACTGGTCCTCGCTGAGGCCGGCCGCCGCCTCGGCCTGCGCCTCCCGTTCGAGGTGCACGGCGATGACGTGGACGTGGCTGTAGAGCAGGACGTGCAGGTCGAGCATCGTCTCGGGGGCGAGGCCGTGGCCGTCGAGCGCGGCCAGCGCCCACTCCGCGTGGACCATCAGGGCTGGCGCCAGCCACTTGACGCGAATACAACAAGTCAATCTGCCGAGTACACGACGACTATTGGTTGACCTCGCGCCTATGCCGAGGTGAGCGCACGGCGAGCACCTCTGCCCCGCAACCGGCGAGGAACTGTCCTACGCCCAACCCGCACGAACCAACCGCACCAGGAATGCCCTACGGCACCTGGCCGGGCCTGCACTGGTCCCGTGCCCTCGCATCATGCAGGGGCGATCCGGCCGCAGCCCCTTGCGCGGCCCTGTCCACCGGGGCCGGCGCCGCCCCACAAGCGGACTCAACTCGCTGACAGCGGTCATCAGTCACTGGAAGAATCGCCGGCATGCCGACCGCATCGAGCTCAGCCGACAGCAACTGGGACGACCTCCTCCAGCAGGGCACCGGTCCGGTGCAGGAGTCCTTCCTGGACCTGGTCAGCAAAACCCGGCACTACGTCGGCTACTCGCCGGACGTCGTCTGGGGCAACCTCCAGACCGCCGAGTACGCCGAAGCCATGCTCCGACTCGTTGTCGACTTTCACGGCATCCCTGACGACATCCAGGCCGGCGTCACAGCCCGGACCGCCCGCGCCCAGTTCATCGGACGGGAAGGCCGGACCTACCACGTCCTCCTCGGGGAACAGGCCCTGCTCACGAACATCGGCGGCCCGGAGGTGATGCGCGGTCAGCTCCGCAGGCTGACCGAGGCGCTCTCCCTCCCCGGCCTCACGCTCGGGATCGTGCCGGCCAGGGCCCGGCTCTTGGTCTACCCGGGCGACGGATTCGCCATCTTCGACGACCACAGGGTGGAGGTGGAAGGCTTCCGGGGCGGCGAGACCATCACCGACTCGGACCGACTCGCGGTCTTCCGCAAGGCCTTCGACCGCCTCCAGCCGTCCGCGGTCTACGGCACGGCCGCCCGCGACCTCATCGAGACCGCGCTCAGCGGAACCTGACCCCGCAGCTCACCGGAAAGCACTACTAGCCATCGACCCCCAGGAGGTCCTGGGCCGCGCGGTTGAACGCCTCGGTGACGGGGGTCGGGCGGTCGCGGTGGTGGAGCAGGCCCCACTGCACCGGGGGCGCGTCGGCGAGCGGGCGGTAGGCGACGTCGGGGCGGGGGTGGTAGCGGCGGGCCTGGGCGCCGAGCGGGAAGGCGCCCCGGCCAGCGCCGACGAGGGTCAGAATCTCGTTCAGCGTGCCGCCCTCCGGGCCGGGTGAGATCGGCCGCCCGTTCGGCGTCCGTGCCGGGGTGCGGTCGGCGCGGAAGGACTCCGGGACGGCGGAGGGCAGTTGGACGAGCGGGAGGTCAGCCAGTTGCTCCGGCGTGACGACATCCTGCTGCGCGAGCGGATGGCCGGCGGGCAGGGCGAGCATCCGGGGCTCGCTCACCAGGACCGGGCCCGGCACCAGGTCCGGCTCGCGCAGCGGGTACTCCGCGAACACCAGGTCCACCTCGCCCGCCCGCAGGAGGGCTATGCGGTCGACGAGTTCGGCCTCCCGGAGGGTCGCCTCCCAGTCGGGCAGCCGTCCCCTGAAGCGCTCCGCGACGCCGACGAGCAGCTGCCCCGCCGCCGGGCCCGCGAACGCCACCCGCAGCGTTCCGGTGCGGCCGTGCCCGGCGTCGGCGACCCGCCGGACGGCGGCGCCCACCGCCTCCCACGCGGGCCGCAGCTCCTCCGCCAGCTGCGCCCCGAGCGCCGTCGGCTCCACCCGGCGGCTCGTCCGGACGAACAGCGGTGCGCCGACCCGGCGTTCCAGCTTCCGTACGGTCTGGCTGATCCGCGCGGTCGAGACGTGCAGCCGCTCGGCCGTCCGCCCGAAGTGCAGTTCCTCGGTGAGCACCAGGAACGCCTCGATCTCGTGCCGCTCCAGCACTCCGTACCGCCTCTTCCCCCGCTACATCATTAACCCTCGCTTCACGATCGTTGCACAGCCTCTCATTGATCGTCCGACCGCTCCCGCAGGAGGGTGGAGCCATCGCCGAAGATCCCCCACCTCCCAGGGAGTTGCACCATGTACGTCACCACCGACCGCGCCCTCGCCGCACCCGCCGCCGACCCGGCCGCCGTCGCCGCCGAACTGCGCGACCGGGCCGAGATCCTGGACGCCCTCCTCCGCTTCGGCCTCGGCCAGGACCTCCACGACCGCGAGCTGTTCGCCTCCTCCTTCACCCCGGACGCCGAACTTGACTTCCGCCCGGCGGCCGCCGCGTGGGACGCCGAACCGCCCGTGATGGCCGGCCGGGACCACATCGTGACGACGATCCTCGGCATGTTCGCCGGGCGGGTGACCACCACCCACCAGGTCACCAACTCCCGCATCACCGTGGACGGCGACCGGGCCCGGCTCACCTCCCTCGTCGAGGCGCAGCACGTGCTGACGGCCGACCCCGCCACCCACGCCCTGCTGAAGAACCGCTACGACGTCGAACTGCGCCGCGACGGCGACCGCTGGCTGATGCACCGGGTGCGGATCGACAACGTGTGGCTCACCGGCGAGCCGCGCGCCATCTTCGGCTGAGCACCCGAGGAGAGTTACGGCTTCAGGGCAGCACGGCCACCGCCTCCACTTCCACCAACTGGTCCGCGTAGCCCAGCACGGCGACGCCGAGCAGCGTGCTGGGGGCGTCGTGCTCCGCCAGGTACGAGCGGTACACGTTCCACACCTTCACGAGGTCGGCCTGGCGGGAGGACGCGACGTAGACCGTCGTCCGGGCGATGTCGGTCCGTGCGGCGCCCGCGTCCTCCAGGGCGGTTATGAGGTTCCGCATGACCTGGTGCGCCTGGCCCTCGTAGTCGCCGACGGCGACCGTCCGGCCCTTCTCGTCGAGCGGACAGGCGCCGGCGAGCCAGAGCGTGCGGACCGGCGCGTCGACGGCCGCCGCGTAGGCGTAGTCGACGGCCGGGGTCAGGCGAGTGCTGCGGATGAGCTTGACGGCGCTGGTCACGGTGGCCTCCGGGGGTCGCGGTCGAACCTTTGCGCCCATCGTTGGCCGCACCTGATGGGGCGTCAAACGATTTGTGGGCGAATTTCCCACCGTTCCAAGGCCGATGCGGTTCGCGATTCACCGTTCCGGGTGATAGCGGCCCGATACTTCCGGCCGGGATCCTGGTGCCCTGAGATCTGACGAGACGCCGACAACACCGGGAGAGTAAGCGATGGAGTCCCAACTGCCGCACCACGAGGACGGTTCGGGCGTAGGCCGGCGCCGGATGCTGGGGATCGCGCTCGGGGCCGGGCTCGTTCCCGCCCTGGGGGCGTCGGCCGCCGCGAGCGCCGGACCCGCGCCGGGCGGCCCTGCCGCAACCGAGCCCATGGCTGCCGCCGCACTCGGGCGGCGCGTCGCCGAGGTGGCCGCCGCGCAGATCGGCGTGCCGTACGCGTGGGGCGGCGGTGACCGCCTCGGGGCGAGCTACGGCTTCTGCGACGGCGAGAACGGTTACCTCGACGGGGTCTGCCTCGGCGAGAACACCGTCGGCTACGACTGCAGCGGCCTGTCCCTCTACTGCTGGTACCTCGCGAGCCACGGGACGATCGAGCTCGCCCATTACACCGTCGCGCAGTTCAACCGCAGCGCCGAGGTGGCGCGCGACGCCATGCTCCCGGGCGACCTGATCTTCTTCTCCCGCCCGGACGCGATCCTCCACCACGTCGGGATCTACGCGGGCGACGGCGCGATGATCCACGCCGAGCGGACGGGCACGCTCGTCGCCCGCGTCGAGAACGTCCTCGACATCCCGCGCTGGGCCAACGAGTTCGCAGGCGCCCGCCGCCCGCACCCCGCGGGCTAGGGCGTTTCTTTCCGATCATCGGATCGTTGGTCTGGTCGTGCCGTTGACTGACGCGCAGTGGGCGCGGATAGAGCCGTTGTTGCCGGACCGGACGCCGAAGCGGGGCGGTCGTTGGCGTGATCATCGGGAGGTGATCGACGCGATCGCGTGGAAGTTTCGGACCGGCTCGCAGTGGGTGCACCTGCCCGCCGAGTACGGCTCATGGAAGGGCGTCTACACCCGGCTGCGGAACTGGGCGATCGACGGCACGTGGGAGCGGGTGTTCACGGCGCTGCTCGCCCAGGCCGACGCGGAGGGCGACCTGGACTGGGTCGTCTCGGTCGACTCCACGATCGTGCGCGCCCACCAGAATGCGGCCGGGGCCCGTCAAAAGGGGCCCCGGCCGGCGAACCGGCCCACCATGAGATCGGGCGTTCCCGCGGCGGGCTGACCACGAAGGT
>NZ_JBHWGV010000216.1:0-7739 GCF_042732955.1 Kitasatospora sp. NPDC059747
CCACCGAAGTGCACCGAGCCGGACCAGGAGGCGCTGGGGCGGGGGGCCCCGGCGGCCCGTCCGCCCCGCCGGGACGGCGGTGGTGGCGGGGCGGGACACGGGGGATTCCTGTCTGTGGCTCGGCCGACGGCTCACTGACCGGCTCACTGGCCGGCCTGCTGGGCGGCCTGCTGCAACGCGCCGAGCGTCTTCTTCGGGTCGCTGACGGCGGTGCCGATCTGGGTCTTGACCTGGGAGGAGACCGCGGGCCAGGTCGGGTCGCTCAGCGGGTAGAAGCTCGCGGTGGGCAGGGCCTGCAGGAACGGCAGCAGGTCCTTCTCGTCCGGGTCGCCCTGCAGGGCCGCCGACGCGGACCGGGTGACCGGCAGCAGGTTGTACTCCTTGGCGAACCTCACCACGTTGTCCTTGCCGTAGGCGAAGTCGAGGAACGCCTTGACCTGGTCCTTGTGGCCGCGCTTCTTGAAGGCCATCATCCAGTCGCCGACGCCGAGGGTGGCCTTGGTGGCGCCGTCCTTGCTCGGCATCGCCGTCCAGCCGACGTCCATGCCCTTCAGGTCCGCGAGCTGCCCCGGGAAGCCGTTGAGCATGCCGACCTTGCCGGAGGCGAAGTCCTTGGTGAGGTCGGTGCGGTTGACGGCCGCCGGGCTCTGCTCGGTCAGGCCCGCGTCGACCCAGGACTTCAGCTGCGCGAAGGTGTCGAGGTTGGCGGGCGAGTCGATGGCGTAGTGCCCGTCCTGCCCTTGGTAGCCGCCGTGGTTCTCCAGCATCCAGATGAACGACTCGCCCTGCGCCTCCTCCTTGCCGAGGGGCACGCCCAGCGGGATCTCGACGCCCGCCTTCTTGAGCGCGGTGGCGGCGGCGGTGACGTCCGCCCACGTCCTCGGGGGCTTGGCCGGGTCGAGGCCGGCCTTGCGGAAGAGGGCGTTGTTGACCAGGAACAGCCGGGTGCTGGCGACGAACGGGATGCCGTACTGGGTGCCGTCCTGCTCGCCCGCCCGGGCCATCGCGGGGACGAAGTCGATCGCGGTGTTCCCGGAGAGCACCTCCTGGGCCGGGTAGAGCAGGCCGTCCTTGGCGAAGTCCGCGTAGCCGCCGGTCTGCAGGAGGTCCGGCTGGTTGCCGTTCTGCACCATCGTCTTGACCTGGGCGTCCAGGTCGTTCCAGTTGATCACCTGCAGGTCGACCTTGATCTTCGGGTTCTGCTGCTCGAACGCCGAGATCACGCCCTGCCAGTAGGCCTGGCTCGGGTTCTGTCCGTTGGAGCCGTAGTCCGCCGCGACGAACTTGATCGTCGTGGTGCCGTCGGCCGAGGGCCCGGAGCCGTCGGAGCCGGAGCCGCAGGCCGACAGCGTGAGCGCGGCGGCCAGACAGACGGCGGGGAGGACGAGGACGCGCGGGTTCATGGGGGACCGCCTTTGCGGGGAGGAGGGGGTCGCGAGCCGACCATGCGCCGCCATGCTCATTGATGAGCGAACCAGGCAGATATGCGCATGCTTGAACATTCTCGCGAGGAGAGTGTGCAACGCCGACACCCCCGCAGGCCAGTCGGCGTTACCGAAGTGTTGCCGGAAGATTCGGTCGGCAGGACTCCGCGCAGATGCCTTGACTCATGCACACCGCAGCCTCGAAGCTGTCGCGCACACGCTCGAAGATGCCCACTCGACGTGGATTTAGAGCAACTTTGCTCATTCGACTCCAGCCCGCCGTGGAAGGATTCCCCATGACCAGACGCCCCCTCCGGGCCGCGTCCGTCCTGCTGTGTACGACGCTGATCGTCACCGGCTCCGCCCTCACCGTGACCCCGGCCGCCGCCGACGACGGCGTGACCGCCCCGGTCGCCAACTACTCGGCCGCCGCCACCCCGCAAGGACCGATCGCCGCCACCCCGCCGATGGGCTTCAACAACTGGGCCCGCGCCACCTGCACTCCCCAGGCGCCGCTCGACGGCTCGCCGCGGCTCGGCTACTCCTTCCAGCAGTACATGGAGGACAACGCCAAGGGCCTGTCCGACGCCGGCCTGATCGCCGCCGGGTACAAGACCGTCACGGTCGACGACTGCTGGATGTACCGCAACGGCTCCGGCTACCTGCACGGCGCGGCCAACTGGGGCTCGCGCACGGACGTTCGCGACACCAGCCGGCAGCCCGGCTTCGACGACGAGCTGACCGCCTACGGCGACTACCTGCACGGCCTGGGAGCCAGGTTCGGCATCTACGAGACCTCCGGCACCCACACCTGCTCGACCGTCGCACCGACCTCGCCCAACCTGCCCAACGGCAGCGAGCACTACGAGCAGAACGACGCCGACTCCTTCGTCTCCTGGGGAGTCGACACGCTCAAGTACGACAACTGCGGGCAGCAGGAGCCGATGCGGACGCTCGACAGCCGCATGGCGGGCGACCTCGCCGGCGCCGTCACCGCCGCCAACAACGCCGGCACCCCCACGCCGAACGTCACGTTCAACATCTCGGCCCCCGCCGCCTACGGCAACGGACCCACCAAGTCCGACGCCATGACCTGGGTGCGCGGCCTCGGCCAGCTCTGGCGGGTCGGCCCGGACGTCTTCAACGACTACGACAACGGCGCCACCGACCCGTGGAACCAGCCGCTCGGCGTGCAGTCCTCGTACAACTTCGGCGCCTACCAGAGCTTCGACAACTCCCTGGAGCTCAGCCGCTACCAGGGGCCCGGCGACTGGAACGACGCCGACATGCTGCTCATCGGCGACAACGGCATGACCACGGCCGAGGAGCGCAGCCAGATGT
The DNA here is from genome assembly GCF_042732955.1 of Kitasatospora sp. NPDC059747. NCBI lineage: Bacteria > Bacillati > Actinomycetota > Actinomycetes > Kitasatosporales > Streptomycetaceae > Kitasatospora > Kitasatospora sp. NPDC059747. Next base: position 2,766 of record NZ_JBHWGV010000216.1, read on the forward strand.
CGCTGTTCTCCGCGCTCGCCGCGCCGCTCGTCATCTCCACCGACGCCCGCAAGTTCTCCCCGTCGTACATCTCCGCGCACCCGGCGGAGGCGGCGCACCTCAACGCGTCGGTCGGCATCCTGGGCAACTCCGAGGTCATCGCCGTCGACCAGGACCCGCTGGGCGCCGGCGGCCAGCGGGTGGTCGGCGGCGGTGCCAACGCGGACGGCACCCCCGCCGCGAGCAGCGGCATCGACGTCGTGGTGAAGCCGCTCGCCGACGGCAGCCGCGCCGTGGTGGTGCTCAACAAGGGTGCTTCCGCCGCGAATTACACCCTCGACCTGCACGCGATCGGCTTCGACGCCACCGGCGGCTACACCGTCCGGGACCTGTGGGCGCACACCACCGCGACGTCGGCGGGCACCGTCGGCCTCACCGTGGCCCCGCACGACAGCGCCATGCTGAGGATCACCCCGCCGAGCGGCAGCGGCGCCACACCGCGCGGCCAGATCACCGCCTCCCGCGACAGCTGGGGCAAGGCCTCGCTCTGCCTGGACAACTACCAGTCCCGGATCGCCGACACCGCCGTCGACGTGTACCCGTGCTCCGGCACGTCCAACCAGCAGTGGCAGCGCGACACCGACGGCTCCGTCCGGCTGCTCCAGGGCGGCGGCGCCGACCTGTGCCTCACCGCGCAGAGTTCGACCGGCGCCGGGGTGGTCAACGGACAGCAGGGCCAGTGGGTCGGCGTCGCCCCCTGCGGCTCCGCCCCGGGCTACCAGAGCTGGACGTACGACCGCGACGGGAACCTGAAGCTCGCCGGCACGAACCTGTGCCTGGACGTCTACCGCGGCACCACCACCACGGCGGGAACCCCGGTCGACGTCTACACCTGCGGCGCCGCACCCGGCGCGATCCAGACCAACCAGACCTGGGCCGCGCCCTTCGACACCCCGCCCGGCGCCTGACGTCGGGCTGAGCGGCCCGGGGCGGGTGGCGCGGCCTCGACATCGGCAACCCGTCCACCCCCATATCCATCCGCCCCGGGCCGCTTCCTCTGCTGCAATGTTCTGCGCACTGTTGCGCACTTCTGCTCATTTTCACTATCTTCAGAGCACCACCGCGCAGGCGTCGCCGCTCCGCCGCGCCTCTTCCCCTATGCAGGAGCCCTCCATGACCCACGTCTCCGACGAGATAGCCAGCCAGCCGAGCACCTGGCGCCGCGCCCTGGACCTCACCCCCGGCGGGCTGCCCGAGCCCGGCGAACGGGTCGCCGTCCTCGGCTGCGGCACCTCGCTGTACATCGCGCAGGCCTACGCCGCACTGCGCGAAGCCGCCGGTCAGGGCGAGACCGACGCCTTCGCCGCCTCCGAGTTCCCGGCCGGCCGCCGCTACGACCGGGTGCTCGCCATCAGCCGCTCCGGCACCACGACCGAGGTGCTCGCCGCCCTACGGCAGGCCGTCGGCACCGGCACGCCCACGGTCGCGATCACCGGCGACACCGCGACCGCGATCAGCACGGCCGCCGCCGCCGTGATCGACCTGGGCTTCGCCGACGAGAAGTCCGTCGTGCAGACCCGGTTCGCCACCACGGCCCTCGTCCTGCTGCGCGCCCACCTCGGCCTCGTCCCCGCCGACCTGCCCGAGCAGGCCGAGCGCGCCCTCCTCACCCCGCTGCCCCAAGGGGCCGTGGCGGCCCGCCAGTTCACCTTCCTCGGCGCCGGCTGGACGGTCGGCCTGGCCAACGAGGCGGCGCTCAAGCTGCGCGAGGCCTCCGGGTCGTGGACGGAGTCCTACCCGGCGATGGAGTACCGGCACGGCCCGGTCAGCGTCACCGAACCCGGCAGCGTGGTGTGGTTCTTCGGCCCGCCGCCGGCCGGACTGCTCGACGAGGTGCGGGCCATCGGCGCGCTCGCCTCCGTCTCCGACCTCGACCCGCTCGCCGACCTGATCCGCGCCCAGCGCCTCGCCGTCGAGCTGGCGCACGGCCGCGGCCTCGACCCCGACCAGCCGCGCAACCTCACCCGCTCCGTCGTCCTGACCGCCCCGGCCGGGCCGGGTTCCTCCGGGCCGGAGGGCACGGCATGACGGTCATCGCCCTCGACGTCGGCGGCACCCAGATCAAGGCCGGCGCCATGGCCGACGACGGCACCCTCGTCCACACCGAACGCCGTCCCACCCTCGCCGAACGCGGCCCGGACGCCGTCGTCGACACCGTCCTCGGGTTCGCCGCCGACCTCGCCCGCACGTTCACGCCGTCCGCCGTCGGCATCGCGGTCCCGGGCATCGTCGACGAGACGACGGGCACGGCGGTGTTCGCGGGCAACCTCGGCTGGCAGCACGTCCCCGTCCGGAGCTGGCTCACGGAGGAACTCGGCCTTCCGGTGGCCTTCGGGCACGACGTCCGCGCCGGCGGGCTCGCCGAGGCCAGGCTCGGCGCCGGCCGCGGCTGCCGCTCCTTCCTGTTCGTCCCGGTCGGCACCGGCGTCGCCGCCGCCGTCATGCTCGACGGCCGGGCCCTGGCCGGCCGGCACAGCGGCGCCGGCGAACTCGGCCACCTGCGCGTGCGGCCCGACGGGGAGCCCTGTCCCTGCGGCGGCCGCGGCTGCCTGGAGACCGTCGCCTCGGCCGCCGCCATCGCCCGCCGCTACGGCCGGGCCACCGGGGAGACCGGCCTCGGCGCCAAGGAGGTCCAGCAACGGGCCGCCGACGGTGACGACGTCGCGGCCGGGATCTGGCAGGACGCCGTCGAGGCGCTCGCCGACGGCCTCGCCGCCGCCGTCACCCTGCTCGACCCCGAACGGATCGTCATCGGCGGTGGTCTGGCCCAGGCCGGGGCCTCGTACTTCGACCCGCTGCGCAGCGCGCTCGCCGACCGGCTGACCTTCCAGGGCATGCCGCGGATCGTCCCCGCGCGGCTCGGCCACCAGGCCGGGTGCCTGGGCGCCGCCCTGCTCGCCCGGGACCTCCCGGGCGTCCGGGTGCCGGCCCCGCTCCGGAGGGCCGACCGGTGATCCTGACCGTCACGTTCCGGAGGGCCGACCGGTGATCCTGACCGTCACGCTCAACACCGCCCTCGACCTCACCTACCGCCTCGACCGGCTGCGGCCCCAGGCCGACAACCGGGTCCGCGAGGCGGCCGCCCGCGCCGGCGGCAAGGGCGTCAACGTCTCCCGCGTCCTGCACGCCCTCGGCCACGAGACGGTCGTCACCGGCCTGGCCGGCGGACCGAGCGGCGACGCCGTCCGCGCCGATCTCGCGGTGGCCGGGCTCACCGACGCACTCGTCCCGATCGCGGGCGAGACCCGCCGCACCGTCGCGGTCGTCGAGGACCACCTCGGCGACTCCACCATCCTGCTGGAGCCGGGCCCGGTGGTCACCGGCGCCGAGTGGAGCGCCTTCCTCGGCCGGTACGACCGCCTGCTCCCCCGCGCCCGTGCGGTCGTCCTCTCCGGCAGTCTCCCCGGCGGCCTGCCCGACGACGCCTACGCCGTGCTGATCCGCCTCGCCCACGGCCACGGCGTGCCCGCCGTCCTCGACGCGAGCGGCGACGCCCTGCACGCCGGCGTCGAGGCCGCACCCGCGATCGTCAAACCGAACGCCGCCGAACTCCGGGCCGCCAGCGGCACCGCCGACCCGCTCGCCGGCGCCGCGGCGCTACGGGCCGCCGGCGCCCGGGCGGTGGTGGCCTCACTCGGCCCCGACGGCCTGATCTCCGTGACCCCACAAGGGAGTTGGCGGGCCAGGCCGCCGCGCGCACTCGCCGGCAACCCCACCGGTGCGGGCGACGCGGCCGTGGCCGCGCTGGCGCTCGGGCTGGTCTCGCACACGCCGTGGCCGCTGCGGCTCACCCGCGCGGTGGCCCTGTCCGCGGCCGCCGTCGCCGCGCCGCTGGCCGGGGACTTCGACCCCACGGTCCACTGCCGCCTGCTTCAGGAGGTAACCGCCGAGCCACTCCCCGAAGCGTCAACTGCTGCTCCTCCAGGAGCTGTTCAACCAGATTCCGCTCAAGCACCCACCGCTCGCGAAGGAGAGTCCCGATGCCACTGACGGGTACCGGAGAGATCGTCACCGCCGCCGGCACCGGTCGCGGCGTCGGGGCGTTCAACGTCATCCAGCTCGAACACGCCCAGGCCATCGTCGCCGGCGCCGAGGCCGCCGGGTCGCCGGTGGTCCTGCAGATCAGCGAGAACGCCGTCCGCTACCACGGCGGCCTGGCCCCGGTCGGCCGGGCCGTGCTGGCCGTCGCCGCGGCGGCCGCCGTGCCGACGGCGGTCCACCTCGACCACGCGAACTCCGCCGAACTCGTCCGAGAGGCAGTCGAGTTGGGCTTCTCGTCGGTCATGTTCGACGCCTCCATCCTGGACTACGCCGACAACGTGCGGGCCACCGCCGAGGTGGTCGCCCACTGCCACGCGGCGGGGGTCTGGGTCGAGGCGGAGCTCGGCGAGGTCGGCGGCAAGGACGGCGTGCACGCCCCCGGCGCGCGGACCGACCCCGCCGAGGCCGCCGCGTTCGTCACCGCCACCGGCGTGGACGCCCTGGCCGTCGCGGTCGGGACCTCGCACGCCATGCTCACCCGCGACGCGGCACTGGACTTCGGGCTGATCTCCGCACTCCGGGAGGCCGTGCCCGTCCCCCTGGTCCTGCACGGTTCCTCCGGCGTGGCCGACGAGCACCTCGCCACCGCCGTGCGGCACGGCATGACCAAGATCAATATCGCCACCCACCTCAACCAGGTGTTCACCACCGCCGTCCGCGAGGTGCTCGCCGCCGACGAGCGGCTGGTCGACACCCGGCGCTACCTCGGAGCCGGCCGCTCCGCGATGGCCGAGGAGGTCACCCGCCTGCTGGGGGTCCTGAACACAGCGCCCCGCGGCCTGTCCGTGAGCTCGCTCTGAGAGGGTGTTCGATAGGGGAATCCCCCCAACTGTCCGGCTTTCGCGGGCTCGGCACGGACGCTGTTCCAGGATCCTGTAGCGGCCGGGCCCGTGT
>NZ_JBHWGV010000217.1:0-7688 GCF_042732955.1 Kitasatospora sp. NPDC059747
CCCCGGGGGCGCCCGGCGGGCCGGCCGGCGGCGCGGGCGGTGCCGGCGGGGCGGACGGTGCCGGCGGGACCTGCGGCGGCAGCGGGGCGGCCGGGGAGCCGATCACCGGGAGGTCCGGCAGCGTCGGTTCGTAGTCCGGGTCGTCCTCCGGGTCCGGCCGCGCCCCGGCCGGGGTGATCACCGGCAGGTCGAGGGCGGTCGGGGTCTGCTCGACCTCCTCGGGGTCGGGCCGGGCGGGCGGGTCGATCGGCAGGACGGCGACGGTGATGTTGTCGTGGCCGCCGGCCGCGACCGCGAACCTGACCAGGGCCTGGGCCGCCGCGAGCGGTTCGGTCCGGGCGTCCGGCCGGACGTAGTAGGCGAGGTCGGTGGCGGCCTCGGCGTAGTTCCACAGGCCGTCGGTGCAGACCAGCAGCACCCCGGGGACGTGCGGGGTGAAGTCCAGCGTGTGCGGGACGACCTCCTCGGCGTCGGCGCCGAGCCAGCCGGTGATCGCGTGGGCGCGCGGGTCGGCGTAGGCCTCGGCCTCGCCCATGAGGCCGGCCTCGACCATCCGGGCCGCCCAGGAGTCGTCCTGGGTGAGCCGGAAGGGCTCGGCGGCGGCCCGGTCGTCCGGGATCCAGTAGGCGCGGGTGTCGCCGACCCAGCCGATGGTGACCCGGCCGCCGGCCGCGATGGCGCTGACGTAGGTGCAGGCGGGCGCGTTGAGGTCGGGCCGGGCGGGCCCGGCGCCGGCCCCGGCGAGGTCGGCGACGGCCTTGGCGGCGTCGGCGATGGCCCGGCGCATCGCGGCGTCCGGGTCGGTGCCGGCCTCCAGGGCGCTGAGCAGCGACTCGGAGGCGGCGTCGACGGCGGTCTCGGAGGCCTGGTCCGGGCGGTCCGAGGAGGAGACGCCGTCGCACACGACGGCGACGACGACGGGCTCGCCGCCGGGCAGCGAGGTCGCGGCGACGGTGAAGGAGTCCTCGTTGCGGTGGTGGCGCACGCCGCGGTCGCTGACCCCGGCGACGCCCGCGAGGGCCTTCTCCATGTGGTCGCGCGGGCGCGGCTGGGCGCCGCCGCAGGCCTCGCAGTAGCCGTCGGCGCCGACCTGCGGCAGGCCGCAGTGGACGCAGACCGGCCCGTGCTGCTGCGCGGGGACGGACTCGGCGCGGGGGGAGGCCCAGCCCGCGGGCATCGCGCCCGGGGCGGGCCGGCTGTCCCGGCCGGTCCCGCAGGCGCCGCAGAAGGCGTCCTCCGGGGCCAGCGGTTCGGAACAGCTCGGGCACACGGTCTGCTGCGGCATCGGTTACACCCACGTCCTGGGGCGGGCGCGGTTGGCCCGTTCCACCATCTCGATCCTGGTCTCGGCCCGGTCTGCCAACCGGGCGAGTACCCGGTAGGACTGTTCCAGGGCGAAGCGCAGTTCCCGCTCGTCGGCGGGTCGTCCCAGCACCGTCGGCCGTCCGCCCTGGCCGGCCCCGGCGGAGCCGGCGGTGACCCAGCCGAGGGCGGCCTGGAGCACCTCGACGGACAGTTCCTCGCGCCGCCGGTCGTCCAGCCGCAGGGCCGTCAGCTGGTCGGAGCCGGCCGCGAGGTCGGCGCCGATCGGCTCGGTCGCGGCGCGCTCGCGCAGCCGGGCGCGGACGGCGGCGATGCGGGCGGCGGTGTACTGGCTGGAGGTGGCCGGGACGGACTCCAGGACGCGGACGGCGTCCGGCCGCATCCCGTCGTCGAGGCGGACCCGGGCGAGGCCGAAGGCGGCGCTGAGGTAGGACTGGTCGGTGGTCCAGACGAGCCGGTAGAACTCGGCCGCGTCGCCGCCGTCGCCGAGCAGTTCGGCGCAGATGGCGAGGGCCAGCTTGGGGGCGCTCTCGCCGGGGAAGGCGTCGTAGACCGCGTCGAAGGCCTCGGCGGCGGCCCGCAGGGAGGCCTCGTCCGGCTCGCCCGCGCTCGCGTCGGCTCCGGCGGTGGCGCCGACGAGGGCGGTGAGGCCGCGGTACCAGACGACCCGCCAGTCGTCGGAGTGGTCCTGCTCCAGGGTCGCGAGCGCGGCCAGGGCCTCGCTGTGGCGGCCGAGTTCGAGCAGGGCGCGCAGTTCGCGCAGGCGGCGTTCGGCGGAGTCGGCGGGGGCGCCGGCCAGTGCGGCGAGCGCCTCCTGGGGGTCGGTGGCGAGCAGGGTCGCGAGGAAGCCCGCGTTGGGGTCGCCGGGGTCGACCCGGGGGACGGGCAGCGCGAGGGCGGCGGCCGCCGGGTCGAGCTCGGCCACCCTGAGCTGTCCGGTCTGCTCGGTGGGCAGCACCAGCTCGGTGTCGACGACGCGCAGTTCGGGCCCGAACAGGGTGGAGAGCGCGGGCCGGGCCCGGCCGTCCTGGAGGGCCAGGACCTCCCGCAGCACGCCGGTGAGCTGGTCGGCCATCTCCTCGGCGGAGGCGAAGCGGCGGGCCGGGTCGGGGTCGGTGGCGCGGACCAGGAAGCGGTAGTACGACTCGTACGTCGCGAAGACCTCGACGTCCTCGGGGCCGGGCAGCGTGTCGCGGTAGGTGGTGCTGTAGCCCTGGAAGTCGAAGGTGAGCACCGCGAGGGTGCGGGCGACGGTGTAGAGGTCGGAGGCGGGGGAGGGGCCGAGGCTCGCGATCTCGGGGGCCTGGTAGCCGACGGTGCCGTAGATCGGGCCGTCGTGGTCGAGGCGGCAGACCGCGCCCATGTCGATGATCTTGAGCGCGTCGCCGCTCTGGATCACGTTGTCGATCTTGAAGTCGCAGTAGATCAGGCCCCGGGCGTGCAGGTACCCGAGCGCCGGCAGCGCCTCCAGCGCGTACGCGATCCCCACCTCGACGGGCAGCGGCTCGCGCCGGCCGTCCGCGGTGCGGCGGTCGTTGGCGATGTCCTTGAGCGACTTGCCGCCGACGTACTCCATGACGATGTAGCCGTCGGTGGAGCCGGAGCCGATGTCCAGGTGCTCGGCGAAGTTGATGATCCGGACGATGTTCGGGTGGTCCACCTCGGCGAGGAAGCGCCGCTCGGCGACGGCCGCGGCCAGCGCGTCCTCGTCGCCGGTGTTCAGCAGGCCCTTGAGGACGACCCACTTGTCGTTGACCCGGCGGTCCACCGCGAGGTAGATCCAGCCGAGGCCGCCGTGCGCCAGGCAGCCCACGACCTCGTACTGGCCGCCGACGAGGTCCCCGCGGCGCAGCTTGGGCGTGAACGAGTACGGCGTGCCGCACTTGGTGCAGAAGCCGTCCGGGCGGCCCGGACGGCCGTCCTTCTCCCGGCCCACCGGCGCCTCGCACTTGGCGCAGAAGCGCTTGCGCTCGGGCACCTCGGGGTTCTCCAGCACCGCGAGGGACGGGTCGGCCGTCTCCACGGTCGGGACGGTCACCAGGCCGGCGCCGAGCCGGCTGCGGGTGCCCGCGCTGACGCTGCCGCGGGTGCTGCGCACCGAGACCGAGCGGCTGCTGCCGGTGCGGGTCGAGCGGTGCGAGCGGGAGCGGCCGGACATCGAGCGGGCGGAGCCGGTGCGGGCCGAGCGGACGGAGTTGCCGGTGTCCGGGGCGACCCGGGCCGAGGGCACGTACGGCTGGGTGGTGCCGGTCTCGCCGCCGGGCGCGGTGAGGCCGCACTCGTCGCAGTAGCCGTCCGCGTCGATCGTGCCGGAGCAGTCGCGCGGGCAGGGGGCGCCGGGGCCCGCCGCCGCCTTCGGGGGCGCGGCGGCCTTCGCGGAGGTGGTGCCGGCCACCGGGGCCAGCCCGCACTCGTCGCAGTAGCCGTCGGCGTCGATCGTCCCGTTGCCGGTGCAATCCGGCCGTGTGCACGCCTCGCCCATCAACCTCAGCCCCCCTGTACCTGTCCGTCGACCGGCGTCTGGCCGGCCTCCTCGTGTGCGGACTCGGCGTGCGCCGGCCGCAGCGACTGCTGGAAGCGGGCCACCGCGGCGGCCGCCGCCCGCAGGTCGCAGGGCGCGCTCCACAGCAGCCAGCGCGCCTTCTCGTACCGCTCGATCACTTCCGGGTCCTCGGACACCCGCAGCCGGGCGGCCATCGCCTTGTAGGCGTCCAGCCGGCCGCGCAGTTCCGCCCGCACGGCGAGCGGCTGGGTGACCTCGGTCAGCGACTGGCGGGCGCGGGCCAGCTCCTTGGCGGCCGCGTCCTCCAGCGCGTCCAGCAGCGGCGCCAGCCGGCCCCACTGCCCGGCCTGCCGCAACTCCAGTGCCACGACGATCCGTTCGCGCAGCGCCGAGGCCGGGCCCGGTACCGCGGGGACGTCGCTGGCGGCTATCTTCGCCAGCACCTCGCCGCGCGCCCGGCGGGCCTCGCCGAGCGTCGCGTCGGCCCGCTGGAGCAGGTCGCCGACGCCCTGGAGGCGCTCCTCGGCGTCGTCGCGCAGCCGCAGCAGGTTCTCCAGCTCCAGCCGCACGCCGTCCAGCGCCCGCCCGGCCCGGTCGAAGCGCTCGGTGTCCACCACCCCGGACGGGGAGGCGAACGCGCCGCCCTCCGGCACGGTGCCGCGCTGGGCGGGCACCCGGGCCGGGCGCCACAGCGCGAGCGGGTCGCCGCGCACCTCGGTGCGCAGGGCCGTCAGGTCGGCTTCCAGTCCGGCCAGGTCGTCGCCCAGCGGGTGGGTGGCGGCGTGGACGCCGAGCGAGGCGGCGAGCGTGCGCACCCGGTGCAGTTCTGCGAGCAGCAGGTCGATCCTGGCCGGCAGCGCGGACCACACCGCGTCGGCGGCGCTGACCACCTCCAGGACGGTGGCGTACCAGGAGTTCATCCTCGCCATCAGCGCGTCCAGGCTGACCCGCTCGACCAGCTTGGCGGGCGCGCCGAGCAGCTGCGGCCCGTCCGGCAGCGCGCCGCCCGGGACGGTCACCGCGTCGCCGGTCAACAGCTCGCTCAGCTCGGCGAGTTCGGCCGAGCCCGGCTTGGCCTTGCGGGCCCGCACGGCGCGCGCGGAGGCGAGCGCCTCGGAGTACCGGTCGAACAGCGCCCACAGCAGCGGCAGGCCCTTCCCGGCGACGGCCCAGCGCTCCTGCGTCCGCCCGGACAGCTCGGCGCCGTCCAGCAGCCGCAGGCCCGGGTGGTCCTGCAGGGCCAGCAGCGCCGACTCGACCGCGTCGCGCTCCGCGCCGAGGCGCGCGAGCGCGCGGTCCACCTCCTCCCGGTTCAGTACCGGGCCAGCAGATGCCACCGCCGTCCATCCTTCCTTCACCGACCCGGCCCTGACGGGCTGCGGATCTCCCCGTGCACGACGGGTCTCCCCGTGGTGATCGTCCCGAACCCTAGCCGGTGCTCCTTCGGGCGGAGCGGGCGCGGGGCGTCAAGACGGCGTCAACGGCCCGCGTGCGGGCCGTGGCCGCCCGGCGGCCCTCCGGATGGCCGCCGGAGGGCCGTCGGCGGCCGTTCCTAGTGGGCCGTCGCGCCGGGCCAGTAGTGGTCGGCGTCGTTGAGCATGTACGGCTTGAGCCACCGCTCGTACGAGCTGCGCCAGGCACCGCTCGCGTAGTAGTCGGCCAGCACCTGGTTGACCCGCGCGGTGAGATCGGGGCTGCTCTTGAGCATCGCGACGCCGATGACCTCGGGCTGCGCCTCGCCGTCCACGATCCGCACGGTCTGGTCCTGGGCGGCCTGGCCGGCCGCGAGGCCGTCGTCGGTCATCGTGGCGTCGACCTTGCCGAGCTGCATGAGGACCAGGCAGTCCAGCTGGTTCTCCACCGGGACGACCTGCTTGGCGGTCTTCTTGACGTCCTTCAGCACCGTCGCGGCCGTGGAGCCGTTGGCGGCGCACACGGTCTTGCCGGTGATCGCGTCGTCGAGGTTCTTCGCCGGGGACGACCGGGGCACCAGCACCCGCTGGGTGATGTTGAAGTACGGCTTGGAGAAGGCCACCTGCTCCATCCGCTGGCAGTTGATCGTCATGGTGCGGACGATCAGGTCGACCCGGCCCTTCTGGATGGCGTCGACCCGGTCGGCCGTCGCCACCGGCTTGAGGACGACCCTGTTCGGGTCGCCCATGATCGCCGCACCGATCGCGCGGGCGAGGTCGATGTCGAAGCCCTCGATCTGGCCGGTGTTCGGGTTGCGGGCGCCCCAGCGGAAGCTGTTCTGGTCCACGCCGATCACCAGGCTGCGCTTGGCCTTGACGGCCTTCACCGCCGGGCCGTCCTCGGTGCTCGGCGGGACGCTGCCGTAGATGTCGCAGGGCCCGGCCTGCGCGGCCTGTGGTGCCGGCGGCGACAGCGGTGCCGCCTCCGCCGCCAGCGGTGCGGCGCCGGACGGGCCGCCCCCGCCGAGCACGGCCGCGCAGGACGCCAGCAGCGCCAGCGCCGTCACCGTGCGGGTCCGTACGGTCCCCTTGCGCATGTGTCCGTCCCCCCTCTACCGGTACTCGGCCAGTCGGCGGCCGAGGCCGCGCAGCGCCGCCACCGCGGCCAGCAGGCCGAGGACGGCGGCCGCGGCGGCGGTGGTGCGCAGGTCGCCGTCGGTGCCGTCGGCGGCCTTGTGGAACTCCTGCTGCTCGGTGTCGGCGGCCTTCGCGAGCTGCAGGTCGGTCGCGTTGAACGCGGCGTCGGCGGTCCCCGGCGCCTTCGCCGGGTCGGCCGTCACCGTCGCGTCCAGGGCGCCCTGGTAGTCCGCGTCGTCGGTCTCCAGCTTCTTCGCCGTGTCGTGCCGGGAGGACCACGAGTCGAACTGCTGGGCCGCCTCGCCGACGGTGTCCCGGGCGGACGCCGGCGCCAGCCGGAACGCCTCCGGCAGCGAGCCGGGCCGGGACTCCTCCGGGGTGCCCGCGGGCACGGCCTGCGCCAGGTGCGTCGTCGTCGCGGACCACAGCTCCGCGTACTTGGTGGTCGAACCGCGGGCGACGTAGTGCAGGTTCTCCGCCAGGCGGGCCGTCAGCACGTCCACCCGCGCGGTGTTGAGGGCGCGCAGCGGGGTGGCGCCGAGGCGGTCGCTGTCGTCCAGGGAGGAGCTCGTGGTGGCGCCGGTGACGGCGAGCCAGAGCGCGCCGGAGAGGACGGCGGCGGTGGCGCCCAGCAGGCCGACGTTGAACACCCGGTTGGTGCGGCGGAACAGCACCACCTGCACCCAGACCAGGGCGCCGAGGGTGAGCACCCCGAGCGCGTACCCGGCCCAGGGGGCGGACTTCGCCTCCTCGTAGTCGTTCGAGAGCTCCTTGTTCTCGAACGCCGTCAGCTCGGCGGCGGCCGGCAGCAGCACGTTGCGCATCTGGTCCGAGGCGTAGCGCAGGTAGGCGCCGCCGAGCGGGAAGCCCTGCCGGTTGTCCGCCCGCGCGCTCTCCACCAGGCCCGCGTAGACGGGCAGTTGCTGGTTCAGTCGGGCCAGCGAGCCCTGCGCGGGGGAGGAGGACGTCGTCCGGGCGGCGGCCTCGGCGATCAGCCGGGCGGCCGTCGAGAGGTCCTGCTCGTAGCGGTCCCGGACGGCCTTCGGCTCGGTGCCCGCGAGCAGGAAGCCGGTGGCCGCGGTGGTGTCCGCGTCCGCGAGCGAACGGTGGATGTCCGCCGCCGCCTGGCTCAGCGGCTGGCTGTACGACACCACCCGCTCGGCCGCCTGCGCCCGGCTCTCCAGCTGCCACGCGCTCAGCCCCCCGAACGCCACGGTCAGCACCGCCAGCACCGCCCCGGCCAGCCGCAGCCGGCCCGGCGCGGTCCGCGCGGCCCGCGCCAGCCGGGCCTTCGCGCCCGCCGGCGACAGCGC
>NZ_JBHWGV010000218.1:0-7398 GCF_042732955.1 Kitasatospora sp. NPDC059747
ATCGTCGGCACCTCGCCGCGCGGGCGGGCGCCCGCGGCCATGCGGGCGGTCGCGACCAGGTACGGCTCGTCGACGGCCATCGCGGCGTCGAGCAGCGCGAGGCCGTCCTCCTCGGTGAGCGGCGGGACGCCGGAGGAGCGGATGCGGTGCAGGTCGGCCTCGGTGAGCGTGCCCGTCATGCCGGCGGTCGGCACCCACGCACCCCAGCCGAGGGACTGGGCGGGCAGGCCGTTCTGACGGCGCCAGACGGCAAGCGCGTCGAGGTAGACGTTCGCCGCCGCGTAGTTGCCCTGGCCGGCGCTGCCCAGGACACCGGAGATGGACGAGAACAGGACGAAGGCCTTGAGGTCCTGGTCCTTGGTCAGCTCGTGCAGGTTCCACGCCGCGTCGACCTTGGGACGCAGGACGGCAGCGAGTCGCTCGGGCGTCAGTGTGGTCACGACGCCGTCGTCCAGCACACCCGCCGCGTGCACGACGCCCGTGATCGTCCGGCCCTTCAGGGCCTCGGCGAGCGCCTCGCGATCGGCGGCGTCACAGGCCACGACCTCGACGTCGGCGCCCAGCTCGCGCAGGTCCTCCAGCCACACACCGACGCCCCCGCGGCGGCTCAGCAACAGCAGGTCCCGGACGCCGTGTTCCGCCACCAAGTGGCGTGCGACGAGACGGCCAAGACCGCCAGTGCCGCCCGTGACGACGACCGTTCCCTCGCCCCAGCCCGCGGACGACCCACCGCCGGGAGCGCGGGTCAGCCGGCCGACGCGCACGGCACCGCCGCGGACCACCACCTGCGACTCTCCGGTCGCCAACACGGCGTCCAACGGGAGCTCGCCGTCCGTGTCCACGAGCACGAACCGACCCGGGTTCTCCGACTCGGCCGCCCGCACCAGACCCCACACGGCAGCGCCCGCGAGATCCGACACCCCGTCGACCGCGCCCCGGGTGACGAGGACGAGGCGCGCATCCGCGAACCGCGGCTCCGCCAGCCACTCCTGCACCAGGCCCAGCACCCACGCCGTCACCTCGTGCACGTCCCCGGGCGTCGAACCGCCCGCCACCGGGACCACCACGACCTCCGGCACGTCGTCACCGAGCTCGGACAGCCCGGCGACCTCCACGGACCGAACGCCGACCGGCCGGACGGGCGCAGCCGCGATCCACTCCAGCCGCAGCAATGACCCGTTCGCCCCGTGAGAGGCGGCGGCCGGCTCTCCCAGCTCCACGGACTCCGCCGAGAGCACGAGCTCGCCCGCCGCGTCGGCGAGGGTCAGCGACAGCGTGTCCGCGCCCGTCCGCACCAGTCGGGCGCGCGCCACCGTGGCGCCCGTGGCGTGCAGCGACACCCCGGACCAGGCCACGGGGACGAGCCCCCGGCCGTCCGCCCGCAGGACGGCGGCCAGCAGCGCGGGGTGCAGACCGAACCCGGCTGCCGTGCCCGCCAGTTCGACCGGGAGCTCGGCCTCGGCGAAGGTCTCCTCGCCGCGCCGCCAGACGCCGGTGCCGTCCGTGACCGCGTCGTCCGTGACCGCGCCGGCCGGCGGCCAGACCGCCGCGTCGAAGTCGGCGGCGCGCGCTCCCGTGGTCAGCACCCCGGTGGCGTGTTCGGTCCAGGGCTCGTCGAGCCCGCCGTCGGGGCGCGAGAAGAACGTCACCGTCCGCGCCCCCGATACGTCCGGCGCACCGGCCCGGACCTGGAGCATGGTGCCCGCGTCCAGCGCGAGCGGCCGGGTCACGGTGAGCCGCTCGACCCGGTCGCAGCCGACGTGGTCGCCGACCCGGATCGCCAGCTCCAGGAACCCGGCCGACGGGAAGACGTCCGCGTCGCCGTCCCACACCGCCGTGCCGGGCGCGAGCCGGCCGGTGAAGACGACGCTGTCCGTGCCCGCGAGCGGCACGGCGGCGCCGAGCAGCGGGTGGTCCGCCGCCAGCAGACCGGCGGAGGCGACGTCGCCGACGCCGTTGCCCAGGGCGGGCCAGTAGTGCTCGTGCTGGAAGGGGTAGGTGGGCAGGTCGACGCGGTGGGCGCCGGTGCCGTCGAACAGCCGGGCCCAGTCGACGGGGACACCGGTGACGTGCAGGCGGGCCAGGGCGGTGACGAGGGTCTGCTCCTCGGGCCGGTCACGGCGCAGCAGCGGCAGGGCGGGTGCGTCCGACTCGTGCTGGGCGAGGGCGGCGAGGACGCCGTCGGGACCGAGCTCGACGAAGGCCGTGGCGCCGGCCGCGCGCAGGACGTCGAGGCCGGCAGCGAAACGGACGGCCTCACGGACGTGACGCACCCAGTAGTCGGGGGTCGTGACGTCCTCGCCCAGGGAGCCGGTCAGGTTGGAAACCAGCGGGATCGAAGGGGCGCTGTAGGCAAGCCCGTTGAGGACCTCGCGGAAGTCCTCCAGCATCGGATCCATCAGCGGCGAGTGGAACGCGTGCGAGACCTTCAGCCGCGTCGTCTTACGGTCGGCGAAGTGCGCCTCAATGGCCGCCACCGCTTCGAGAGAACCCGAGACGACCACGGAGGCCGGACCGTTCACCGCCGCGATCGACACGAAGTCGCCCAGCAGCGGCAGGACTTCGTCCTCCGTCGCCTGCACGGCGAGCATCGCGCCACCGGACGGCAGCGCCTGCATCAGACGCCCACGAGCGCTCACCAGCGTGCAGGCATCCTCCAGCGAGAACACCCCGGCCACATGCGCAGCCGCCACCTCGCCGATCGAATGCCCCGCAACGAACTCCGGCTCCACACCCAACGGTTCGAGCAACCGGAACAGCGCCACCTCAACCGCGAACAACCCCGCCTGAGCAAAGTCCGTCCGATTCAGCAGCTCCGCATCCGAACCCCACACCACCTCGCGCAAGGCCGGATCCAGCTCCGCACACACCTCGTCGAACGCCTCCGCGAACACCGGGAACCGGGCATACAACTCCCGCCCCATCCCCAGCCGCTGCGACCCCTGCCCCGAAAACAGGAACGCCGTCGACCGCTCCCCCGCCACCCCACGCGCAACCTCGACCCCGTCCACCAGCACCGCCCGGTGCCGGAACCGCGACCGCCCGGCCAGCGACAGCCCCACGTCCACCGGCGAGCCGACGACGCCGCCGAGCCGCTCCAGCTGCGCCTCCAGCGCGGCCCCCGACTTCGCCGAGACCACCCACGGCACCACGCCAGGCGCCGAGCCCGGCGCCTCCGCCTGATCCACGACAGGCGCCTGCTCGACGATCACGTGCGCGTTCGTCCCGCTGATCCCGAAGGAGGACACCCCCGCCCGTCGCGGCCGCTCGTCCCCCGGCCACTCGCGCGCCTCGGTCAGCAGCCGCACCGCGCCCGCCGACCAGTCCACGCGCGAGGACGGCGTGTCCGCGTGCAGCGTCTTCGGCAGCACACCGTGCCGCAGCGCCTGCACCATCTTGATCACGCCCGCGACCCCGGCCGCCGCCTGGGCGTGGCCGAAGTTGGACTTGACCGAGCCCAGCCACAGCGGCCGCCCGTCCTCCCGGCCCTGCCCGTAGGTGGCGAGCAGCGCCTGGGCCTCGATCGGGTCGCCGAGCGGCGTGCCCGTCCCGTGGCCCTCGACGGCGTCGACGTCGGCGGCCGACAGCCCCGCGTTCGCCAGCGCCTGGCGGATCACCCGCTGCTGCGAGGGCCCGTTGGGCGCGGTGAAACCGTTGGACGCGCCGTCCTGGTTCACCGCCGAGCCCCGGACGACCGCGAGCACCGGGTGCCCGTTGCGGCGGGCGTCCGACAGCCGCTCCAGCACCAGCACGCCGACGCCCTCGGCCCAGCCCGTCCCGTCGGCCCCGTCCGCGAACGCCTTGCAGCGCCCGTCCGAGGCCAGTCCGCCCTGCCGGGAGAACTCCATCAGCGAGCCGGGCGTCGCCATCACGTTGACGCCGCCCGCGACGGCGAGCGTGCACTCGCCGGCCCGCAGCGCCTGGACCGCCCAGTGCAGCGCGACCAGCGAGGACGAGCAGGCGGTGTCGACCGTCACCGCCGGGCCCTCGAGCCCGAGGGTGTAGGAGAGCCGGCCGGAGAGGGCCGAGGCGGCGATGCCGGTGCCGATGTCGCCGGTGGCGTCGGCCAGGGAGCGCACCAGCAGGTACGCGTAGTCCTGGCCGTTGGTGCCGAGGAAGACGCCGGTGCGGCTGCCGCGCAGGCCCGCCGGGTCGAGGCCGGCCCGCTCGAACGCCTCCCACGAGGTCTCCAGCAGCAGGCGCTGCTGGGGGTCGGTGGAGACGGCCTCGCGCGGCGAGATGCCGAAGAAGTCGGCGTCGAAGCCGGACACCGAGTCGAGGAAGCCGCCGCGCCGCGAGACGCGGGTGCCGCGCTCGTCGACGCCGGCGTCCGCCAGCGCGCCGAGGTCCCAGCCGCGGTCCTCCGGATAGCCGCCGGTGGCGTCGGTGCCGGCCGCCACGAGGTCCCAGAGGTCCTCGGGCGAGGCGACGCCGCCGGGGTAGCGGCAGCCCATGCCGATGACGGCGACGGGCTCGGCGGCCGCGTCCAGGAGCTGCCGGTTCCGCTTGCGCAGCCGTTCGGTCTCCTTCATCGAGGACCGGAGAGCGGCGACTACCTTGTCGTGGGGCGTGGTCATGGGTGCTCTCCGTCAGTCCTGGGCGTGGTCGGGGTCGTTGCGCAGGGCGGCCTGCACCAGGTCGTCGAGGTCCATGGCGTCGATGGCGTCGGCCTCCTCGGCCTCCTGGGCGTCCTGGGCGGGCGCGCCGTCGGCGAGCCTCAGCAGCGCGTCCAGGACGCCGCTGCGCCGCAGGCGGTCCAGCGGGACGGACTCGACGAGCGCCCGCAGGCGGTCTCGCTCGGGGTCCCCCGGCTCCACGGCGTCCCCGTCACCGGCCAGCAGGCCGAGCAGGTGCGCGGCGAGCTCGGTCGGGCTCGGGTGGTCGAAGACCAGCGTCGGGGACAGGTCGAGGCCGGTCGCGGCGCCGAGCCGGTTGCGCAGCTCGATCGCGCCGAGCGAGTCGAACCCGAGGTCGCGGAAGGCCTTCTCGGGGCCGACGGCCTCGATGCCGGGCAGTCCGAGCACCTCGGCCGCGCGTCCGCGCACCAGCCCGAGGAGGGCGGCGGAGCGGCGGGCCGGGCTGAGCGCGGCCAGTTCGGCGCGCAGCTCGCGGCCGTTCCCGTTGTCCTCGCCGGAGCCGCCAGGGCCCTGCACGTCGGCGTAGCCGGGGAGTTCGGCGAGCAGCCGGCTCGGGCGGACGGCGGTGAAGGCGCGGACGAAGCGCTCCGGGTCGACGTCGGCGACCAGGGTGGTCGGCGCGGTGTCGAGGACGGCGCGGCGCAGCGCGGCGACCGCGACGGCCGGGTCGAGCGGCCGGATGCCGGTGCGGCGGGCGGCCTCGCCGGCCCGGGTGTCGGCGGCCATGCCGCCGCCGGCCCAGGCTCCCCAGGAGAGGGCGGTGGCGGCGAGTCCGTCGGCGCGGCGGCGTTCGGCGAGGGCGTCGAGGACGGCGTTGGCGGCCGCGTAGTTGCCCTGGCCGGGGTTGCCGACGGCCGCGGAGGCGGAGGAGAACAGGGCGAAGACGGCGAGGTCGTGGTCCCTGGTCAGCTCGTCGAGCAGGAGCGCCGAGGTGGCCTTGGCGCGGTAGACGTCCTCGAAGCGGTCGGGGGTGAGGCCGTCGATGACGCCGTCGTCGAGCACTCCGGCGGCGTGGACGACGGCGGTCAGCGGGTGCTCGGCGGACACGGCGGCCAGGACGGCGGCGAGCGCCTCCCGGTCGGCGGCGTCGCAGGCCGCGAGGGTGACCGTCGCGCCGGTGGCGGCGAGTTCCTCGCGGAGCTCGGCCGCCCCGGGGGCGTCCGGGCCCCGGCGGCTGAGAAGCACGAGGTGCCGGGCGCCGGCGGCGGCGAGGCCGCGGGCGACTTCGGCGCCGAGGGCGCCGGTGCCGCCGGTGATCAGGACGGTGCCGGTCGGGTCCCAGTCCGCCGGATCGCTCACGGATCCGCCCGGTGTGGCGGCCAGACGCCGGCCGAGGACCCCGGCGGGCCGGACGGCCAGCTGGTCCTCCCCGTCCGGGTCGGCGAGGACGGCGGCGAGCAGGGCGGCGGCGCGCCGGTCGAGGATCGCGGGCAGGTCGATCAACCCGCCCCAGCGCTGCGGGAGTTCGAGCGCGGCGACCCGGCCGAGGCCCCAGACGGCCGCCTGGGCGAGGCCGGTGACGCGGTCGCCGGGGGCGGCCGCGACGGCGTCCCGGGTGAGGCACCACAGGGGTGCGCCGATCCGGGCGTCGCCGAGGGCCTGCACCAGCGCGGCGGTGCGGACGAGCCCGGCGGGGACGGAACCGTCCACGGACTCGTCGAGCGCCAGGAGGGACACCACCCCGGCGATCTCCTCGGCCGCGTAGGGGAGTTCGGCGAGCTGCTTGGCGAGGCCGGCCCGGTCGGCGTCGGCGTCGACGGTCAGCCGGACGGCATCCGCACCGAGCGCGGCGAGGACCTCGTCGGTCCACGCCGGGTCGCGGTGGCCGGCGGGCACGACGGCGAGCCAGGTGCCGGCCGGGGCCGCGGCGCGCGGCCGGTCGAGCGGCTTCCAGACGATCCGCCGGCGGCGGGCGTCGACGGCGGCCTGCTCCTCGCGCCGGTCGTGCCAGTCGCGCAGCGCGGGGAGCACCTGGGCGAGGGCGTCGCCGTCGACGTCCAGGGTGCCGGCGAGCGCGTCGAGGGACGCGGTGCGCAGCGCCGTCCAGAACTCCCCGTCCGAGGCGGCCGGAGACGCGGCCGGGGACGCCGCCGAGGCGAACGACTGCTCGGGCCAGTAGCGCTGCCGCTGGAACGGGTAGGTGGGCAGGTCGACCCGGCGGGCGCCGGTGCCGGCGAAGACCGCCGCCCAGTCCGGCGCGAGCCCGTCGGTGTGCAGGCGGGCGACGGCGGCGAGCAGGGTCGTGCGCTCGTCGCGGCCGTGGCGCAGCGCGGTGGCGGTGACCACCGGGCGGGCCGGGTCGGCGTCCTCGGCCGTGTTGGCCTGGACGAGCGCGGACAGCACGCCGTCCGGGCCGAGTTCGAGGTGGCGGCGCACACCGCGGGCGGTGAGGGCGGCGACGCCGTCGGCGAAGCGGACGGCCTCGCGGACGTGGCGCACCCAGTACTGCGCCCCGAGCTCCGCCCCGGTGCCGCCGGTGACGACGTCGCCGGTCAGGTTGGACACGAGCGGGATGCGCGGGGCGGCGTAGGCGATGCCCCGGGCGGTCCGCTCGAAGTCGTCGAGCATGGCGTCCATGTGTACGGAGTGAAACGCATGGCTCACCCGCAAACGCCTAGTCCTGCGTCCGTCGGCGGCGAATCCGGCGGCGATGCGCTCGACGGCGTCGGCGTCTCCGGAGAGGACGACGGCGCGCGGGCCGTTGACGGCGGCGATGGAGACGCCGTCCGTCAGCAGCGGCAGCACCTCCGCCTCCCTCCCC
>NZ_JBHWGV010000219.1:0-7313 GCF_042732955.1 Kitasatospora sp. NPDC059747
GACTCCTTCCCCCCGTTCCCCTACGTCCACGCCTACAACGCGGACGGCAAGGAGATCTACAACCAGAAGACCCAGCCCACGGTCAAGGACGCCCGCCCGTAGCCCGCCAGCAGGCATCACCTCGGACGCCCGTGGGTGGTGCGGAGTGGGGCGGGGTGGGGCGAGGTGGGGCGGGGTCGTTCGGGTCAGCAGGGCTCGGCGGTGCGGCCGAACTTGGTGGACCAGATCGCCTTCCACCGGTCCGCGCCCTCGCCGGCGGCGTGCCCCTTGTAGAGGACGAGGTTGCCGTCCTGCTGGACGCGCAGCCAGACGTTCCGGCCGCCGCAGGACGGTCCGGTGCCGGAGTTCCAGGCGGCCCGGCCGTCGGCACCGTAGACGACCAAGTTGCCGTCCTCCTGCATGATCGCGACACCGGGGCGGGTGCCGGCGGTGCCCGAGTTCCAGATCACCTCGGTCGTGGTCGTGCCCTGCTGGCAGTCGGGACCGCCGCAGAACGGGATGTCCGCCTCCCAGTGGGACAGCACGAGGTTGCCGTCGGTCTGGTACTCCAGCTTCCAGCCCTCCTCCGTGGTGTTGATGCCGAACAGGCCGGAGCTGCCGTACTTGATGGACGTGTCGATGTGCTGGCCGGGGCGCAGGCAGCGGCCGCTGTCCAGGTGGTCGACCGTGCCGTCCCAGGTGTCCCTGGGACCGTTCGGCAGGTCCTGGCAGTTGGGGAGCGGGAGGGGCAGGGGCAGCGAGTCGGGGCCGCGGAACCCTCCGCCCGAGCCACCACCACCGGTCGAGCCCCCGCCGCCGGTGCCGCCACCGCCGCCGGTCGAACCACCGCCAGTGCCACCACCGCCGGTGCTGCCACCTCCCGTGCTGCCGCCGCCGTCGAAGGGAAACGTGTCGAGCTTCCACCACTGGGCGGTGGTGTCACGGCACTGCCAAATGGCCAGGTCCTGATCGTTGTTCACGGCAGTGAGGCAACCGCCATCCGTCGCCGAGATGATCCGGTACCAGCCACGCGCACCCTCCTGGAAGCGCCAGAGCTGATTGACGTTGCCCTCCTGCGAACCGATGAGATGGGTGCGGTGAGTACTGGGGTCGTGGTCCATGACCATGCCCCCACCGACCTTGGTCTCGATCAACCACTGGTTGTTCGGCTTCTGCCAGAGCGTCCACTGCTGAGCGAGGGCACCGTTGGCACCAAGCGACTTGATCCGCGTACCCGAGGCATTGGAGCCGCGATCGAGATCGGCAACCATCCAGTTGTTCCCGGACACCAAGGACCCCGTCACACCGTGCCGGGGATCGCTGCCCCCCGGAGCCTGCGGAGAACCAGGACTGCCGGCACTGCCACCGGGAACCGCACCACCACCGGTACCGCCACCAGTCGAACCCCCACCGGTACCACCACCTCCCGTGCTGCCACCAGTCGAACCGCCCGTGCTACCACCGCTGCCGTCGAAGGGCGACGTTTGGAGCTTCCACCACTGAGCGGTGGTGTCACGGCACTGCCAAATGGCCAGGTCCTGATCGTTGTTCACAGCAGTGAGGCAACCGCCATCCGTCGCCGAGATGATCCGATACCAGCCACGCGCACCCTCCTGGAAACGCCACAGCTGATTGGCATTGCCCTCCTGCGAACCAATGAGATGGGTGCGGTGAGTACTGGGGTCGTGGTCCATGACCATCCCCCCACCGACCTTGGTCTCGATCAACCACTGGCTGTTCGGCTTCTGCCAGAGCGTCCACTGCTGAGCGAGGGCACCATTGGCACCAAGCGACTTGATCCGCGTACCCGAGGCATTGGAGCCGCGATCGAGATCGGCAACCATCCAGTTGTTCCCGGACACCAAAGACCCCGTCACACCATGCCGCGGATCACTGCCCCCCGGAGCCTGCGGAGAACCCGGACTCCCGGCACTGCCACCGGGAACCGCACCACCACCGGTACCGCCACCAGTCGAACCCCCACCACCCGTCGAACCACCACCGGTCGAACCACCACCGGTCGAACCGCCACCGGTCGAACCGCCCGTGCTACCGCCGCCGGAGCCGCTGTCGCCGCCCTGGGTCGGCCCGTTCTGGATGTTGTCGAGCCGCCAGCGCTGCCGGTCCGAGCCGTCGCAGGCCCAGATGCCCAGCTGTTCACCGCTGTTGGCGGCGGTCAGGCAGCCGTTGTCGGTGTCGCTGGTGATCCAGTACCAGCCGCCGCCGGCGTCGCGGAACGCCCAGTGCTGGTTGGCGTTGCCGTCCGAGACCCGGATGAGGTGGGCGCGGTGGCTGCCCGGGTCGTGGTCCATCACCATGCCCTGACCGGCCGCCGTCTTCCCGTCGGTGAGCAGGGTCTCGATGATCCACCGCCCGTCGGCCGTCGGCCAGAATGCCCAGCGCTGCGCGTCGTTGCCGTTGGCGCCGAGCGCCTTGACCGGCGTCCCGGCGGCGGTGTTCGCCCGGTCCAGGTCCGCCACCAGGCCGCCGTTCGCCGAGCGCAGGGTGGCGACCTGCGAGGAGCCGATGCCGGGGCTCACCACCGGCGTGGTGCCCGGCTGCGGGGCTGGCTGCGGGGCCGGCTGCTTCTCCTGCCGGGGCGGGACGGTGCCCAGGCCCCAGCGCTGGGAGTCGCTCTGGTTGCAGTCCCAGAGCTGGAGCGGGGTCTCGTTGACGGCCTTGCCGTCGGTCACGTCCAGGCAGCGACCGGAGGCGGGGTTGACCAGCGAGTAGCCGGGGCCCTGCTGCCAGTTCTGCGCGGGGCTGTCGTTGCAGGTGTACAGGCCGACCCGGGTGCCGCCGGCGGTCTTGCCGTCGGCGACGTCCAGGCACTTGCCGAACGCCTTCAGGGTGAACACGCCGCTGTGCGCGGACGGGGTCCACTGCTGGGACGGGCTCGCGTTGCAGTCGTACAGGTCGGTCGGGGTCCGGTCGGCGGTCTTGCCGCCGGCGACGTCCAGGCACTTGCCGGGGAAGGCCGAGTACACGGTGACGGGAGTGGGACCGTTCCCCCCGCCGTCCGCGACCACGCCGTTCAGTCGCCACTTCTGGCGGTCGGAGCCGTCACAGGGCGCGACGGTCAGCGGCTGGCCCTTGGCGGCGAGGGTGAGGCAACCGCCGCCGTCGCCGTTCGCGATCGTGCTCCGGCCGTCCCCCGCGTCGGCGAACCGCCACAGCAGGTCGTTCCGGCCGTCCGCCACCGGCTGCAGCGCCGTGCGGTGGGTGGCGGCGTCGTGGCCGAGCACCAGCCGCTCCTCCGGCCGGCTCCGGCCGTAGGTGAGCCGCGTCTCGATCAGCCAGTTGCCGTTGCCGCGGTCCCAGAACGCCCAGCGCTGCGAGTCGGTGGTGTTCGGCTGCCAGGCCTGCACGGGGGTGCCGGCGTTCGCCACCCCGTCGCGCACGTCCGGCACGAGCTGCGGATCGGCCGCGGAGACGACGCGGATCCCCTGCGTCGGATCGGGCTGCTGCCCGCCACCGGAGGGACCGCCCCCCGGCAGGCTCGGCCCGCCGGGCCCGCCGGGGCCCCAGCCGAACGGCGGCAGCAGCGGCAGGAACGGGAAGCCGGGCAGCGTGATCCCGGGCAGCGAGGGCGCCGGCTTGGTCCCGGTCCCGGGGTTGGTCCCGGGGTTGGTCCCACCGTTGTCGCCACCGGGGGTGCCCGGGTCGGGCTTGCCGGGGTCGGGCTTGCCCGGGTCGGGCTTGTGGGGATTCCTGCACGCTCGGGCCGGCGGGTCCGCCGGGAGCGGCTTGTCCGGCAGGTTGGGGAACCCCGAGGCGGCGGGCCACGGAGTCGTCGGCAGACCCGGCAGGGACGGCCAGGGCACGTTCGGGAAGTTCGGGATCGACGGCCACGACCAGGCGGGGAAGCCGGGCAGCGAGGGCCGGCCGCCCGTGGGCAGATTCGGCGCGCCCGGCCAGGAGATGGCGGGCAGGTCCGGGTGCCCCGGCCACGGGACGTCCGGCGAACCGGGCACCGACGGCCACTTGACGTCCGGGAAGCCGGGAACGGTCGGCCACTTCAGCTCCGGATGACCGGCGACGCCGGGGGTGGCCGGTACGGGCTGACCGGGGATGATCACCTCGCTGCCGGGGTCGGCGCCAGGGGCGACCGGCAGAGGCAGGATCGGCCACGGCACGTTCTTGGTGCCCGGCATCGTCGGCCAGGCGACTCCCGGGAATCCGGGCACCGTCGGCCAGCCGGTGCTGCCCGGCTGGGTCGGCAGGAGCACGGCCGGCAGCTGCGGCGCGCCCGGCCAGTCGACGGCCGGAAGGTCCGGTCGACCCGGCATCGGCACGTCCGGGTAGCCGGGCACCGACGGCCACGGGATGCCCGGCGCGCCGGGCAGCGCGGGCCAGGTCAGCTCGGGGTGTCCCTTGACGGTCGGCCACGGCAGGCCCTGGTAGCCGGGCACCGTGCGCCCGGCACCGCTCGGCGTGCCCGGGTCGGCGGGCACGCACGGCGCGGCGAGCTTCCACTTCTGCGGGATCCCGCCGTCGCACGGCCGGACGCTCAGCCCGGCGGACTGCTGCCCGGCCATGGTCAGGCAGGACTGGTCGGCCGCGCTGACGAGGTTGAACGTGCCGTCACCGGCGTCCTTGAACGTCCACTGCTGGCCGGTGCTGCCGTTCGGCCGGCCCGCCGCGTCGTTCTGCACCGGCCGGATGACGGTGTTGTGGCTGTCGGCGTCCTGCTGGAGGACGGTGCCCTGGGCCAGGGCGCTCTCCACCACGTACCGGCCGTTCGCCACCTCGCGCAGCCGCCAGTTCTGCGAGGCGGTGCAGTTGCGCGCGTACGCCTGGACCACCGTGCCGTCGGCCTTCACACCGCCGCGCACGTCCAGGTTGAAGGTCGGACCGTAGGCGGACGCCGCCGCCGTGAGCTGGTACGTCGCACCGTCGAACGGCCGCGCACGGCCCGCGTCGGTGGCGGCCGGGGTGGCCGGGGCGGTGACCGGCGCGTCGGCGGAGGCCGTCAGCGCCGCCGTCGACACCTTCGGCGCATCGCCGGCGGCGGCGACCGTGGTCGCGGTCGACCGCAGCGCGGCGGACCTCAGCGTCGCGGCCGTGCTGCTCGTTGTCGCGTCGGGCTTCTTGCACTCGGGGTCTTCGTCGGTCTGGCTGTCCTCGCACTCCTTCTTGTTCGCCATGTTCGGTGCTTCGGCCGCCACCCGGGCCCGCGAGTGCCAGCCGAATATCCCGAGATCCGGTATCGCCGTCTGATTCGGCTGCGGGACGGTCCTGTCCCTCTCCTCCAGCACGTCGAACACGTTGCTGGGCAGCAACCCCCCGAGGACCCTGTTGTACGCCTGGCGTACATGCACCGCCGATTCCACGAACTCGCCGGAGATGGCCCCGATCGCCGCCCACTCGTACTCGCCCTTGGCGCTCGTGGGCATGTCCTCCGCGGAGAACTGGTCGGGAACGTAGAAGAAGCGTTTATCCGGCCTGATCTTGTAGACCCAGCCCTCCTTCCACGCCCTCACCACCGTGCCGTCGGGGTCGGTTTCCACCCGGCTGAAGCCGGTGTTGCGCGCGGCGAACGCGTTCGCCGTCCCTTGTTCGGCACTCGTGCTGACGTAGCCCGAGTTGGCGGTGCTGTGGCCGGTCTTAATATCTCCGTCCACGTGTTCGTACAGGTCGAAGGAGGACGGACCCGCCACCGAGCCCCTGGACCTGAATCCGTTCCGGAAGATCGTGTCCGGGTCCATACCCTCGACGAGGGGACCCACCGTGCCCTGGTTGTCGTCCGTCGGACTGCCGCGATTGAGGCCGACCCCACGGTAGACGAACGGGGGAAGCGCCCTGCTCGTGTCCAAACACGGGTGCAGGTACGGCGGCGCCTCGGCCGCCTGGGCGGCCGGTGCTACGGCGCCCAGCAGGGGAGTCATCAGCACCCCCGCGGTCACCACGGTCGCCAAGGACCGGATTGTGGATCTGAAGAAATCGCGGCGCATGAGCGTCGGCGACCTCACCTTCGTACTGGCATGCCGATCAAGCCCCACGCTCGGCGAGCGCGGGCCCGCCGAAGCTATAGACCGCCCGTATACAACTGATCAACGCAGGTCAGCGGCGGGCCCCGGCGGCCCTCCGGCCCGCTCGGCGTGCCCGGGACGTCGGCCCCCGAAGTCGTCTCGTGCTGCCGGGTCGTCAGGTTCGCAGTGCGGGAACGGAGCCCCGCGGTCCGCCGCGATGCGGGCCTGGGCCCGGTGCATCGTGTCCGGAATAATCGGACGCCATCCACGGTCGCCGCCGAACAAGCCCCTCAAGGAGCTCGACTCCTTCAAGCCCGGGCAAAGCCCCGACGCCCAGCGGGACCTGACGGTCGACAAGTCGGTGCGCCTGTCCTACATGCTCTCCGACCGCAAGGGCACCGCGCTGCTGGAGTACCGCCAGGTCGACGCCAAGGCGTACCTGCGCGCCGACGCCAAGGGCCTGGTGAAGCTGGCCGGGCAGGACCCGTCCCAGGTCGGCGCCGTCGGCAAGGACCTGCCCGCCGAACTGGCCCCGGTCCGGGACGTCCTGGCCGGCAAGTGGATCACCTTCGACCTGCAGGCGGCCGCCGACGAGGCCAAGAAGTCCGACGGCGCCAAGGCCGCCTCCCCCAGCGCCGAGCCGTCGCTGGGCCCGGAGACCGCCAAGCAGCTCACCAACTCCGTCAAGGACGTGCTCACCCGCACCGTCACCTTCGAGGACAAGGGCGAGAAGGACGGCACCGAGCACGTCTGGATCAGCGCCCCGGGCCGCCGGCTGGCCGACGAGCTCCTGAAGGCCGTCAGGCCGCTGGCCGCCAAGCTCCCCGAGAAGTTCGGCAAGCTGCCCGACGCCGTGCCGGCCGGCGTGCGCGAGACCGCCGTCGGCGCCGACCTCTACCTGAAGGACGGCAAGCCGGCCTCCGCGACCTTCGACCTCGCCCAGCTGGAGAAGAAGGCCGGACCGGGCGTCAACTTCCCCGTGAAGCTCGCCTTCAGCCAGAGCACCCCGACCGTCGAGGCCCCCGCCGGCGCCGTCGCGCTCACCGGCGACGACCTGCAGCGGGTCGTGCTGAACCTCGCCCGCACCGACGGGCTCGGCAAGGGCCGGGGCGGATCCACCGGGCCCGGCGCGGCGCCGGCCCCCGGAAAGCCGCTCACCGGCGCCCAGTCCGAGGAGCTGCAGCGCCTCGGGATGAGCCCGGCGGAGCAGGAGGTCTACACCAAGCTCGGCCTCGGATACGAGGACATGAAGGACATCGCCCAGAAGGACTGACCCCTGGTCCTTCCCCACCGTGTCCGGTGCGCCCCCCGCGCGGCCGGGCGGGCCCCCTCGGGGGGCGGGGCGGGGGCGGGGGGGGGGCC
>NZ_JBHWGV010000220.1:0-7210 GCF_042732955.1 Kitasatospora sp. NPDC059747
GCGAGCAGGGCCTGGGCCTCGATCGGGTCGCCCAGGCGGGTGCCGGTGCCGTGCGCCTCGACGGCGTCGACCTCGGCGGGCGTCAGACCGGCGTCGGCCAGGGCGGCCCGGATCACCCGCTGCTGCGCCGGGCCGTTGGGGGCGCTGAGCCCGTTGCTGGCGCCGTCCTGGTTGACGGCGGAGCCGCGCACGACGGCCAGCACCGGGTGCCCGTTGCGCCGCGCGTCCGAGAGCCGCTCGACGAGCAGCACGCCGACGCCCTCGGAGAAGCCGGTGCCGTCGGCGGCGTCCGCGAAGGGCTTGCAGCGCCCGTCGAGGGCCAGGCCGCGCTGGCGGGCGAAGTCGACCGGGATCATCGGCGTCGACATCACGGTGACGCCGCCCGCGAGGGCGAGCGTGCACTCGCCGCCGCGCAGCGCGCGGACGGCCAGGTGGAGCGCCACGAGGGACGACGAGCAGGCCGTGTCGACGGTGACGGCCGGGCCCTCCAGACCGAGCGTGTAAGCGACGCGGCCGGAGATCACGCTCGCCGCGTTGCCGGTGCTGACGTACGGCGCGGCCTCGTCGGGGATGCGGGCGACCCGGTCGAGGTAGTCGCTGGAGGACAGGCCGGCGAACACGCCGGTGCGGCTGCCGCGCAGCGTGCCGGGGTCGATGCCGGCGCGTTCGAGGGCCTCCCACGAGGTCTCCAGGAGGAGCCGCTGCTGCGGGTCCATCGCGAGGGCCTCGTTGGGGCTGACGCCGAAGAAGGCGGCGTCGAAGCCGGCGGCGTCGGCGAGGAAGCCGCCCTCGCGGGTGCGGGAGGAGTCGGGGTGGTCGGGGATTCCGTCGTAGAGGCGGTCGAGGTCCCAGCCGCGGTCGGCGGGGAAGGGGGCGATGGCGTCGGTGCCGGCGGACAGCAGGGTCCACAGGTCGTCGGGGGTCGCGACGCCGCCGGGGAAGCGGCAGGCCATGCCGACGATCGCGATCGGCTCGTCGGCCGCCTGGAGCGCGACGCCGGTCCCGGGCGCCCCGGCGGTGCCGGTGAGGCCGTCGGCCAGGTGCCCGGCGAGCGCCCCGGGGGTGGGGTGGTCGAACACGAGGGTCGCGGGCAGCCGCAGGCCGGTCGCGGTGTTGAGGCGGTTGCGCAGCTCCACGGCGGTCAGGGAGTCGAGGCCGAGGTCGCGGAACGTCCGCGCGGCGTGGACCTGCTCGGCCGAGGAGTGGCCGAGGACGGCCGCGGTGCAGCCGCTCACCAGGTCGAGCAGCGCCGCGGCGCGGTCGGCCGCGCTGAGCCCGGCGAGGCGGGCGCGCAGCCCGTCGGCGGCCTGGGCGCCCTGCGCGGCGCGGCGGGCCGGAGTACCCCCGAGAGAAAAACGCAGCAGGGAACGCAGCAGGGCGGGGAGTTCGGCCGAGCCGCGCGAGCGCAGGGCGGCGGTGTCGAGGCGGACGGGGACGAGGAGGGCGCGGTGGTCGGCGAGGGCGGCGTCGAACAGGGCGAGGCCGTCCGGGGTGCTGAGGGTCAGCGCGCCGGACTGCTCGGCGCGGGCCCGGTCGCCCGCGCCGAGGTGGGCGGTCATGGTGCTGGCCTGCGCCCACAGGCCCCAGGCGAGGGCGGTGGTGGGCAGGCCGGCGACGCGGCGGTGCTGGGCGAGGGCGTCGAGCCAGGCGTTGGCGGCGGCGTAGTTGCCCTGGCCGGGCGAGCCGAAGACGCCGGCGGCGGAGGAGAACAGGACGAGGTCGGCGAGGTCGAGGCCGCGGGTGAGCTCGTGCAGGTGGCGGGCGGCGTCGGCCTTGGGGCGCAGCACGGCGGCGAGCCGGTCGGCCGTCAGGCCTTCGACCACGCCGTCGTCGAGGACGCCGGCCGCGTGGACGACGGCGGTGAGCGGGTGTTCGGCGGGCACGGCGGCCAGCAGGGCGGCGAGCGCGGCGCGGTCGGCGGTATCACACGCGACGGCGCGGGCGACGGCGCCGAGGGCCGCGAGGTCGGCGAGGAGTTCGGCGGCGCCGGGGGCGTCGGGGCCGCTGCGGCCGGCGAGCAGCAGGTGGCGGACGCCCCGCGTGGTGACCAGGTGGCGGGCGAGTTCGGCGCCGAGGGTGCCGGTGCCGCCGGTGATCAGGACGGTGCCGTCGGCGGCCCAGGGGCGTGGGACGGTGAGCACGATCTTGCCGGTGTGCCGGGCCTGGGCCATGTACCGGAAGGCCTCGCGGGCGCGGGTGACGTCCCAGCAGGTGAGCGGGAGGGGCTGCAGCGCGCCCTGTTCGAACAGCTCGACCAGGTCGGCGAGCATCCGCCCGATCCGCTCGGGCCCGGCCTCCTGGAGGACGAAGGCCTGGTAGCGGGCGCCGCCGTGGGCGGCGGCGACCTCGGCGGGGTCGCGGACGTCGGTGCGGCCCATCTCGATCAGCCGTCCGCCGGGCCCGAGGAGGCGCAGCGAGGCGTCGACGTACTCCCCCGCGAGGGAGTTGAGGACGACGTCCACGCCTTCGCCGCCGGTGGCGGTGCGGAAGCGCTCCTCGAAGTCGAGGGTGCGGGAGGAGGCGATGGCGGTGTCGGGCAGGCCGTCGGCGCGCAGGAGGTGCTGCTTGGCCTCGCTGGCGGTGCCGTAGACCTCGGCGCCCCAGAGGCGGCCGAGCTGGGTGGCGGCCATGCCGACGCCGCCGGTCGCGGCGTGGACGAGGAGGCGTTCGCCTTCCCGGAGGTCGGCGAGGTCGCGCAGGGCGTAGTAGGCGGTGAGGAAGACGACCGGGACGGAGGCGGCCTGGGCGAAGGTCCAGCCCCGGGGGACGCGGGCGAGCACGCGGTGATCGGCGACGGCGAGCGGGCCGAACCCGCCGGTGACCATGCCCATGACGTGGTCGCCGACGGCGAGTCCGGTGACGCCGGGGCCGAGTTCGCGCACGACTCCGGCGGCCTCGGCGCCGAGGAAGCGGGCGCCGCCGGGGTACATGTCGAGGGCGTTGAGGACGTCGCGGAAGTTGAGGCCGGCGGCGCGGACCTCGATGCGGACCTCGCCCTCGGCGAGCGGTGCGGCCGCGTCGGGGCTCGGCAGGAGTTCGAGGTTGTCGACGGTGCCCTTGGTGCGGATGTCGAGGCGCCACGGGCCGTCGGGCACGGGCAGCGGCCCGGCGGTGTGGGCGCGGGCCAGGCGGGGGGCGTGGGCGGTGCCGTGGCGCAGGGCGAGCCGGGGTTCCCCGGTGGCGAGCGCGGCGGGCAGGGCGCGCCAGGAGGCGGGGTCGTCGTCCAGGTCGGCGAGGACGATGCGGCCGGGGTGCTCGCTCTGCGCGGAGCGGACCAGGCCGTGGACGGCGGCGGCGGGCAGGTCGTGGACGTCCTCGGCGGGGTCGGCGGCGACGGCGCGGCGGGTCAGGACCAGCAGGGGACGGTCCTCGGCGAGCTGGTCCTGGAGGACGGCGAGGGCGCGTTCGAGGGCGGCGAGCGGGTCGTCGCCGCTCAGCTCCACGACCGTCAGATCGGCGGCGGCGGCGTCCGTCAGGGTGACGCCCGCCTCGGAGAGGGCCGCCGCGTGGGCGGGCGGCTCGCCGAGGACGGTCCAGCGGGCGGGGGCCGGCCCCGGCTCGGGGAGGGTCAGGGCCGGCCAGTCCAGGTGGAAGAGCGCCTCGCGGGCCACCCGGGCGGCCGGGTCGAGGGCGCCCTCGGCGAGCGGGCGCACGGCCAGGGCCTCGATGGCGGCCACCGGCCGGCCGGCCGGGTCGGCCATCGCGACGGACACCGCGTCGGGCCCGGCCGGGGTGAGCGTCACCCGCAGCGCGGTGGCCCCGGCGGCGTGGAGCGTGACGCCGGTCCAGGCGAAGGGCAGCCCTGGGCGGCCCGCCAGCGGGCCGAGCCCGGCGGGGTGCAGGGCGGCGTCGAGGAGGGCGGGGTGCAGGCCGTAGCGGGCGGCGTCGGCGCGGGCCGGCCCGGGCAGCTCGACCTCGGCGTGGACGGCGTCGCCGAGGCGCCAGGCCGCGCGCACGCCCTGGAACACCGGGCCGTAGCCGTAGCCCTGTTCGCGCAGGCCCGGGTAGAAGCCGTCGACGTCGATCGGCTCGGCGCCGGCGGGCGGCCAGGCGGCGGCCGTCGGCCCGGGTTCGGCCCCCGCGGGGGCGAGGGTGCGGTCGGGGGCGACGCCGCCGTCGGCGTGCCGGGTCCAACCCTCGGGCGCGTCCGCGTCGGCGGGGCGGGTGTGCAGGGCGACCGGGCGGCGGCCCGTGTCGTCGGGGGCGCCGACCTCGATCTGCACCTGGAGCGCGCCGCGCTCGGGCAGCAGGACCGGCGCGTGCAGGGTCAGTTCCTCGATGCGTCCGCAGCCGAGCTCGTCGCCGGCCCGGACGACCGCCTCGACCAGCGCGGCGCCGGGCACCACGACGGTGCCAGCGACGGCGTGGTCGGCGAGCCACGGGTGGGTGTGCAGCGACCAGCGGGCGGTGGCCACCAGCCCGCCGCCCTGGGCGAGTTCGACAGCGGCGCCGAGCAGCGGGTGCTCCGGCGCGGCCAGGCCCGCCGTGGTGACGTCGCCGCCGGTGCCGCCGGGGCGCGGCCAGTAGCGCTGCCGCTGGAACGGGTACGTCGGCAGCTCGGTGGCGCGCGCGCCGGTGCCGGCGAACAGGAGGTCCCAGTCCACCCGGGCGCCGTGGTTGCGGGCGTCGGCGAGGGCGAGCAGGAAGCGGCCGGGGCCGCCCTCGTCGCGGCGCAGCGTGCCGAGGGCGGCGGCGGGCAGGCCGCCGTCCTCGATGGTCTCCTGGACGCCGGTGGTCACCACGGGGTGCGGGCTGACCTCGACGAACACCCGGTGGCCCGCGGCCAGCAGGGTGCGGGTGGCCTGCTCGAACTCCACGGTGTGGCGCAGGTTGCGGTACCAGTAGGCGGCGTCGAGTCCGGCGGTGTCGATCACGGCGCCGGTGACGGTCGAGCAGAACGGGACGTCGGCGCTGCGCGGGGTGATCGGCGCGAGGAGGTCGAGCAGCTCGTGCTCGATGCGCTCGACGTGCGCGGAGTGCGAGGCGTAGTCGACGGGGATGCGGCGGGCCCGGACGCCGGCCTGCTCGCAGTCGGCGATCAGCTCCTCCAGAGCCTCGGGGTCGCCCGAGACCACCACCGAGCCGGGGCCGTTGACGGCGGCGACGGAGATGCGCTCGTCCCAGTGGGCGAGGCGCTCGCGGACGGCGGCGACCGGCTCGGCCACCGAGACCATGCCGCCGAGGCCGGCGAGCTGCCGGATGGCCCGGCTGCGCAGGGCGACGACGCGGGCGGCGTCGTCCAGGGAGAGCGCGCCGGCCACGCACGCGGCGGCGATCTCGCCCTGGGAGTGGCCGAGTACGGCGGCCGGTTCGACGCCGTGCGCGCGCCACAGTTCGGCGAGCGACACCATGACGGCGAACAGCACGGGCTGCACGACGTCGACGCGGTCGAAGCCGGGTGCGCCGGGCTCGCCGCGCAGGACCCCGGTCGCCGACCAGTCGGTGAACGGTTCGAGGGCCGCCGCGCACTCGGCGAAGCGCTGCGCGAACACCGGTGCGGTGTCCAGGAGTTCGACGGCCATGCCGGCCCACTGGGAGCCCTGGCCGGGGAACACGAACACCGGTGCGCCGTCCCCCGCGGCCTGTCCTTCCAGGACGGCGGGGGTGGCGCGGCCGTCGGCGAGCGCGTCCAGGCCGTCCAGGAGCCCGGCCCGGTCGGGCGCGACGACGGCGGCCCGGTGCTCCAGGGCGGCGCGGGTGGTGACGAGCGAGCGGGCGACGTCGTCCAGGGCGGGCTCGGCCGCACGGACGTGGGCGGCGAGGCGGCGGGCCTGCTCGCGCACGGCCTCGGGGCTCCGGGCGGAGAGCAGCCAGGGCAGCGGGCGGCCGGCGGCCGGGCGCTCGGGCAGCGGCTCGGGCTCGGGGGCCGCTTCGAGGATCACGTGGGCGTTGGTGCCGCTCACGCCGAACGAGGAGACGCCGGCGCGCGGCGGCCGTCCGGTCTCGGGCCACGTGCGCGCCTCGCTCAGCAGCTCGACGGCGCCGGCGGTCCAGTCGACCTGCGCGGTCGGCCCGTCGATGTGCAGGGACTTCGGGAGCTCGCCGTGCTGCATCGCGAGCACGGTCCTCATCACGCCCGCGACGCCGGCGGCGGCCTGGGTGTGGCCGAGGTTGGACTTCACCGAGCCCAGGAGCAGCGGGTGTTCGCGGTCCTGGCCGTAGGTGGCGAGCAGGGCCTGGGCCTCGATCGGGTCGCCGAGGCGGGTGCCGGTGCCGTGCGCCTCGACGGCGTCGACCTCGGCGGGCGTCAGACCGGCGTCAGCGAGGGCGGCCCGGATCACCCGCTGCTGCGACGGGCCGTTGGGCGCCGTCAGCCCGTTGGAGGCACCGTCCTGATTGACGGCGGAACCGCGCACGACGGCCAGCACCGGGTGCCCGTTGCGCCGCGCGTCCGAGAGCCGCTCGACGAGCAGCACGCCGACGCCCTCGGCCCAGCCCGTCCCGTCCGCCGCGTCCGCGAACGGCTTGCAGCGGCCGTCGGGGGCCAAACCGCGCTGGCGCGAGAACTCGACGAACACCTGCGGCGTGGACATCACCGTCACGCCGCCCGCGAGCGCGAGCGTGCACTCGCCGCGGCGCAGCGCCTGGGCGGCCAGGTGCAGGGCGACCAGCGAGGACGAGCACGCGGTGTCGACCGTGACGGCCGGGCCCTCCAGGCCGAGCGTGTAGGCGACGCGGCCCGAGATCACGCTGGCGGCGTTGCCCGTCATCACGTGCCCGGCGACGCCCTCCCGGGCCGGGTCCAGCAGCAGCTGGTAGTCCTGGAAGTTGGAGCCGACGAACACGCCCGTCCGCGAGCCGTGCAGGGCGCCGGGGTCGATGCCGGAGCGCTCGACGGCCTCCCAGACCGTCTCCAGCAGGAGCCGCTGCTGCGGGTCCATCGCGAGGGCCTCGCGCGGGGAGATGCCGAAGAAGGCGGCGTCGAAGTCGGCCGGGGCGGTGAGGAAGGCGCCCTCGGCGACGTAGCTGGTGCCCTCGTGGTCCGGGTCCGGGTGGTGCAGGCGGTCGGTGTCCCAGCCCCGGTCGGCCGGGAACGGGCCCACCGCGTCTCGGCCCTCGGCGAGCAGCCGCCAGAGGTCCTCCGGCGACTCGACGCCGCCGGGGAAGCGGCAGGCCATCGCGACGATCGCGATCGGCTCGTCGGCGGCGACGGCGGCCACCGGCTCCAGGACGGCCGCCGTGCCCGCCAGTTCGGCGCGCAGGTGCGCGG
>NZ_JBHWGV010000221.1:0-7160 GCF_042732955.1 Kitasatospora sp. NPDC059747
TCGTCAACTTCGCCGCCGTCATCGTCATGGTGCTGCTCTTCCTCAAGGTCAGCCGCTGGAACGAGCAGGAGAACCGATGAACCGCCCGCCCCGGTCGCCCGCCCGCCGCCCGACCGCCCGGACCGCCCTCTACGCCGCCACCGCCTGGGCACTCGCGGCCCTCTTCCTCCTGCCCTACCTGGAGATGCTCGTCACGGCCACCCGGCCCGCGGGCCAACTGCGCGACAACGCCTACCTGCCGACCAGCTTCGACCTCTCCTCCTTCACGAGGGTCTGGACCGACACCACCCTCGGCGGCAACCTCCGCACCACCCTCCTTGTCGCCGGTGGCTCCACCCTGCTCGTGCTGCTGGTCGCCCTGCCCGCCGCGCACCACACCGCCCGGGTCCGCTTCCGCGGCCGCAAGGCGTTCCTGCTCCTCGTCCTGATCACCCAGATGTTCCAGCCCACCGCACTCCAGGTCGGCCTCTACCGGGAGTTCCACACCCTCGGCCTCCTCGACAGCGTGGGGGTGCTGGTGCTCGCCAACGCCGCCTTCAACCTGGCGTTCGCGATCTGGATCCTCAGCGCGTACATCGCCTCCATCCCGGTGGAACTGGAGGAGGCCGCCCAGATCGACGGCAGCAGCCGGATCGGCGCGTTCTTCCGCGTCACCCTGCCGCTGGCCCTGCCCGGCGTCGTCACCGCCGTGATCTTCACGTTCATCTCGGCCTGGAACGAGTTCGTCATGGGGCTCACCCTCACCACCACGCCCGAGCGCCAGCCCCTCACCGTCGGGATCGACAACATGATCGGCGCCTACAGCGTGCAGTGGAACCAGGTGTTCGCCGCGTCACTCGTCGCGATCGTCCCCGTCGTCATCCTCTTCGCCTTCATCGAACGCCACGTCGTCGCGGGCCTCACCGCCGGCTCGGTCAAGTAGCGAAACGGACGGGGAGACCTCCTCGGCCGGTCCCACATGATCCACGCGCGATATACGCTTGGTGACGGCGCAGACAGTGGAAAGTGGAGTGGGCATGCACGACCGGTGGACGCGACTGCTCGAAATCCTGGGCGACAAGGGCCGGATCGACGTCGTCGAGGCCGCCGAGCTCCTGGGGGTCTCCACGGCCACGGTGCGCCGTGACATGGAGGAGCTGGCCCGGCAGCAGCTGCTGACCCGCACGCGCGGCGGCGCGGTCCTGGGCGGGGTCGCCTACGACCTGCCGCTGCGCTACAAGACCGCGCGGCAGGCCGACGAGAAGCACCGCATCGCGCGTGCGGCCGCCGGGCTCGTGCCGCCCGGCGCGGTCGTCGGCCTCAACGGCGGGACGACGACCTCGGAGGTCGCCCGCGAGCTGGCCGTCCGGGCGGACCTCGCCGAGCACACCGAGGGGCCGGCGCTGACCGTCGTCACGAACGCCATCAACATCGCCAACGAGCTGGCGGTGCGCCCGTACGTGAAGACGGTCATCACCGGGGGCGTCATCCGGTCCAACTCCTACGAGGCGACCGGCCCCTTGGCCACCCTCGTGCTCCAGGGCCTCTC
Organism: Kitasatospora sp. NPDC059747; assembly: GCF_042732955.1. NCBI lineage: Bacteria > Bacillati > Actinomycetota > Actinomycetes > Kitasatosporales > Streptomycetaceae > Kitasatospora > Kitasatospora sp. NPDC059747. The sequence continues at coordinate 1,529 of NZ_JBHWGV010000221.1, forward strand.
GATGGACTGCATGATCCTCGGCGTGGACGCGATCGACCCCGCCTTCGGCGCGGCCACCCACGACGAGGGGGAGGCCAGTACGAACCGCGCCATGACGGAGCGGGCCGCCAAGGTGATCGTCGTCGCCGACTCCACCAAGCTCGGCCGGCGCGCCTTCGCCAAGGTCTGCGCGATCGGCGACATCGCGGTACTGGTCACCGACGGCGACGCACCCGACGAGGTGGTCGAGCAGATCGCCGCCCAGGGCGTCGAGGTGCTCTGCGTCTGACGACCGCCGCGGGCGGCCGTGCAGTCCGGATCCGTGCTGCACCGGGCGGTCACAGCGTGTCGGCTAGCCGAACGTGAACCAGTTGACGTTGACGAAGTCGGCGCCCTGGCCGCTGGCGAAGGTGAGGTAGACGGTGTGCGTGCCGGTGGTCCGGGTGATGTCGGCGGGCACCGTCCGCCAGGCCTGCCAGCCGCCGGTGTTGGCGACGGCGAAGCTGCCGACCGGTGCCGCGGTCGGGCTGTCCAGCCTGACCTGGACCAGACCGCTGACGCCGGGGGCGGCGCCGGAGGCGACCCGGGCGAGGAAGCGCGTCGCGCCGGAGCCGCCGAAGTCGACGCCCGCGTAGGCGAGCCAGTCGCCGTTCGCGATCCAGCCGACGTCGTGGCCGCCGCCGGTGTCGGCGCAGGGCTCCAGCGCGGTGCCGGACTGCGCGCTGTAGGACTCGGCCCGGATGGTGCCGAACGCGCTGGTCCCGCCGCCGGGTTGGGGCGACGGCGACGGCGACGGCCCTGGGCCGGGCGGGGTCCGGGTGCCGCCGACGGTGACGGACAGCAGGGTCGGGTTCGCCGACTGCACCTTGCCCTCGAAGTCCACGCCGGCCGGGTGGACGTCGTCGTAGGGGAACGCGTAGCCGAGGTGGTCGGGGTTGGTCGCGTGCAGGATGCGGGCGTAGTGGTTGGTGCGCGCGGCGGTGTAGAAGGCGGCCGGGTTCTCACCGTCGGGCTGATGCGGATCGTCCAGCAGGGTGGTGCGGTTGAGCGCGGCGGCGAGGCGTGCGCTCAGGTTGCCCATGAGGTCGTTGCCGGTGGTGAACGGCGCCGAGCTGCAGTTGAAGACGGCGGCGGTGGAGGGCCTGGTGAAGCCGCCGGCACCGGGGAAGGTGAGGACGCCGTCGCGGACCCGGCCGGTGACGGTGCCCCAGCCGGACTGGGTGTCGACCACGAGGTCGGTGCTCTGGTACTTCTGCCACACGGCGGCGAGGTAGTCGTCCAGGTAGCCGTTGAACAGTGACGGGTCGCTGCTGATCGCGGTGTTGGGGCTGAGGATGCGCAGGGTCCGGCCGGCGGGGTCCGGGACGATCAGCCGGGACCAGTCGCCGCCGTCGGCGGTGGCCTGCGTGCGCAGCGCGGCCGCGGCGGACTCCAGGCCGCCGACGGGCAGGCCGCTGACGCTCTGCCGTCCGTCGCCGGCGGTCAGGTCGAAGGCGATCGGGACGGCGGCGAAGTCGACGTAGCTGATGTTGGCGTACAACTGGTCGGGCCCGTAGGTGAATTCGCAGAAGCCGTAGGCGGTGGCGATGTTGGGATCGGTGGGGTTGCTCACCGAGGGCAGCGCGATGCCCGGGCCCGGGTTGATCAGGAAGGTGAGCTCGCGGCCGATGGAGAAGTAGATCCGCCCGCTGGAGAGGTACGGCAGGCTGATCCGCCGCGGGGTGCCACCGGATGCGCCCAGCGCGATGGCGCAGTCGGCCCCGAGCGGCGCGCCCGGGGCGCTGGGGGAGGGCGGGTGGTAGAGCGTGCTGCCGTCGGAGCGCAGGAAGGCCCAGCTGTTGCCCTGGGCGGGGTCGAGACCGAGGACGTAGGCGTAAACCGGCTGGGACGGCACGGTGTTGACCAGATCGACGTCGAGCCGCTGCGGGGTGGTGGTGCCGTCGGCGCGCTGCGACAGGGCGAACAGCGCGGGCGTGGCCAGGGCCGCGACGGAGGCGCCGAGCATGGTCCGACGAGTGATCACGGGGACTCCGGGGGGTGGGGGACGGGCGGCGACCCGGACGGCGCCGCCTGCCCGCCACCCTCCCGCCGGGGCGCGAACACGTCAATATCTGTCACCGTAAGCGGCTCTTAAGCCTGCTTCGGTTGATTTCCCGAAGGCAGCCGTCGGCAGCTCGGGTTCTCATGCCGCCTTCCCGTGACATGTGTGCGTGTCGCCATCCGATCGCGCCCATGCGGCGGGACGGGTCTTCCTGGGTGCGCCACTCCCAGGAAGGGTCGGCGTACGATCCCTGGCATGAGCCGCTCTGACCTGGGGGATTTCCTGCTGGCGCGCCGTTCGAGGGTCGGCCCGGCCGACGTGGGGCTGCCGAGTTCCGCGGGCCGTCGGGTGAGCGGGCTGCGGCGCGAGGAGGCCGCCGTCCTGGCGGGAGTCAGCGCCGACTACTACACGCGGCTGGAGCAGGGACGCGAGCGGCATCCCTCGGGGCAGGTCGTCGACGCCCTCGCGCGGGCCCTCAAGCTCGATGCCGATGCCTGGTGGCACGCCTACCGCCTGGCCGGGCTCGTGCCGGGCACCCAGGCCCACGCCCCGGACGAGGAACTGGTCGCACCGGAGCTGCTGCGCCTGATGGACGCGTTCCCGTCGGCCGTGGCCTACGTGGTCGACCGCCGGCTGGACGTCCTCGCCGCGAACCCCCTCGCGGACGCGTTGCTCTCCCCGCTCGCGGACCGGCGCGGCATGGTCCGTTCCCTGTTCCGCGATCCGGCGGCCCGGGAGCTGTTCGTCGACTGGCCCACCGTGGCCCGCGACACCGTCGCCGCGCTGCGGCTGGCCTACGGGCACGGCCGGCACGACCCGCGCACGATCGCCCTGGTCGACGAACTCCGTGCGGAGAGCGAGGAGTTCGCGGCCCTGTGGAGCCGGCAGGACGTCGGCCGGCTCGGGAGCAGGAGCAAGACCTTCCAGCATCCGCGCGTGGGACGGCTCACCCTCGCCTACCAGGCGTTCGACGTGCAGGACGCGTCCGGACAGTACTTGCTGGTCGGCACCGCGGAGCCCGGCAGCCGTGACGCCGAGCGCCTGGCGCTGCTCGCCGCCACCGTCGACCGGGGGTAGCGGACGGCAGTACGGCTCAGCTCCGGACCGGTCTGGACCGGAATCGCCGAGAACGCTGCTATGCCGTGCGGACGGCGGGATCCGGACATCGTCCCGGTCGTGGCAACCGGGTGGGACACCGGTCACGTCTTCGGTCGGACGGGGCGGACCGGGAGCCGGGAGGGGACGATGGGGCAGCGCGAGTTGGAGCCGAAGCTGGCCGCGCACGTGCGGGCGGCGTTCGCGGAGTTCGGGAACGAGGTCACCCTGCACGGGGAGGTGGCCCGGGACCTTCACGGGCGCGACTACGGGCTCGGCGGGCTGCTGGAGCTGGTGGAACGGCGGCCGGACGTTCCGCTGGAGGAACTGGTCCGGGCCCGCGTCCTCGAACTGGTCGTCGCCGTCCAGGGGCCGATGGCGGGCGACGCGGGCTCTCCGGAGGAGACGGCCGCCCGGCTCTACCCGGTGCTCCTGGACGCCACCACGCTGGTCGACCCCGCGCGGTTCCCGCACGCGCTCGAAATTGCGCCCGGGGTACTGGAGTTACTCGCGCTGGAGTCGCCCGTCGGCTGGCAGGTGCTGACGTCGGACGCCGTCGCCGAACTCGGGGACGCGTCGCGGTTGCGCGTGGACGCACGGGCGCGGCTCGCCCGGCTGCCCGTCGAGCGGCACGAGGTCCGGCCGACCGGGCAGGGCGGCAGCCTCCACGTCGTCACCGGGGGCTCGGCGCTGACGGGGAGCCGGGTCCTCGTCCTGGACGCGCTCTACCGCGCGGTCGCCGGGCGGGACCTGCCGCCGGACGGCGCGGTGGTGGCGTTCCCGACGCCGTTCCGGTTGCTGTTCGCGCCGTTCGACGTCGAAGTACCGGATGTGCTGCAGGTCCTGATCGAGACGGCCGCCCGGGAGTGCGACGCGTCCGCCGCGCCGCTGTCCCGGCACACCTACTGGTGGCGCGGCGGAGAGCTGACGCCGCTCACCGAGGTGGGCGAGGGCGGTCTGCTGGACCTCGTGCACGTGGACGAGGTGATCGCCGCGGTCACCCGGCTGGCCGGCGGGGGAGGGGACCTGCCCGCGCCGCGTCCGCACCACTACCGCTTCGCGCACCGCCTGCTGCCCTCGCTCCCGGAGCTGGGCTCGGTACCGGGGGAGCGGCTCGACACCGAGCTGCGACGGCTCTGGGAGGAGTACGGCGCGAGCCTGCCCGTCGAGCACCGGCTGGAGCCCGACGGCCTCCGGGGCGGTTTCGTCCGGGGCGGGCGGCACCGCATGCTCCTCGTCGCCCTGCCGGTGCCGCGGGCGGCGACGGAAGCCTTCGCGGTGGTGCTGGCCTGGCCGAGCGACGGGTCCGCGTTGCGGACCTTCACCCTGGAGTACGCGGTCGACCCGATTACGGGCGAGCGCGGGGCGGTGCTGGGCGAGTGGGAGGGGGAAGGACGCCACCGTCTGCACCGGACCGGCATAACCGCCGAGGCCCGCCCCTTCCTCCACGCCGTCGAGGCCCTCCTCGACCCGCCACCGCCACCGCCACCGCCGGCGAAGCGGCGCGGCCTGTTCCGCCGCTGACGGGTGATCTCCGCCGGAGCCGTCCGCCCACGGCTGGCACGGGCCCGGTGTCATCGACGCACACCGGGCCCGTGACCTGCAACTTCACGATGCACACCGCCCACTGGTGCCTGGGGTGGGCGATGCTTTCAGCAGCCGCTCGTGGTTCCGGGGCCGGCGGGCAGGGCGAGGGTGCAGGAGTTGGTTCCACCGTCGAGGTTGATGGAGCCGGTGTTGGCGTCGGAGCGCACCGGCAGGCCCAGGGCGAGGCGGGAGCCGCCGGTGGCGGTGAGGGTGTCGTTGCCGCTGCCGCCGGTGATGGTGCCGGAATTGCCGATGCCGCCGGTGGCGGTGAGCAGGCTTCCCGGGATGCTGATGGCGCCCGCGTCGCCGCCCTGAACGCTGAAGGTGGTGGCGTTGGCGGTACTGCCGGTGATGGTGCCGGCGTTGCCGGCCCCGCCGGTGCCCGAGGCCGCGCCCAGCAGGGTCAGGCAGGCGCCGCCGTTGCCGCCGTTTACCGTGATCGCGACTCCGGCCGGGGCCTGGCCGGCGGCGATGGTGCCCTTGCCGGTGCTGCCGGCTCCGCCGTCGCCGCCCTTGCCCAGGGTGATCAGGCTGCTGCAGCTCGCGCCGACCGCGCCGGTGGCGGTGATGGAGGTGGTGGCGGGGCCGCCGGTCACCCTCCCGGCGCCGCCCGTGGCGGCACCGCCGTCACCGATGCCTCCGACGCCGTTGCCCCCGTCACCGCTGACGGTGGTAGGGCCGGCGCCGGCGCCGGATCCGGAACCGACACCGGCGCCGCCGGTGGTGGTGATGGAGGTGGTGGCGGCCCCGCCGGTCAGCGTGCCGCTGCCGCCGGTGGCGGATCCGGAGGTCCCCACGCCGGTGCCGCCGGTGCCGGTACCGCCGACGCCGCCGAAGCCGTCGCTCCCCACGTTGTTGCCGGCGCCGCCCCCGCCGCCGACGCCGCCGTCACCACCGGTGGCGGTGAGCGTGCCGGCGGGGGTGGTGCCC
>NZ_JBHWGV010000222.1:0-6931 GCF_042732955.1 Kitasatospora sp. NPDC059747
GCCGGGCGGCGGCGGGGGGGGGCCGGCGCCCCCCCACCCACCCACATCAAAGTATACAAAACAAAAAAAAAAAAAAATTATTTATAAAACCAACCCCCCCCCCCCCCCCCCCGCCACCCGTACTCTGCGGCGTTCGTCCTGTCCACGATCACCGCTGCCGCTCCCGGGAGGCCAGGGCGCGTGCAGGGGCGCACGGTGGTGACCAGCGGAGTGCGTTCCTGCGAGCGCCCTATGCCTGCCTCAACAAGCCCCCCAGCCAGACCTCGCCAGATCTCGCCGGACCCCGCCACCCTGCCGCCGCCACCCCGCCGGAATCCACCTGCCGGAGCCCGCCCCCGCGCGTCCCGTCTCAGCCCTGAAGCCGCCCCGAGGCGACGATCCGGCTGAGGAACCGCCGGGTCCGCTCCTCCCGCGGATCGCCGAACACCTGCTCCGGCGGCCCCTGTTCGAGCACCACCCCGCCGTCCAGGAAGCAGACCTGGTCGGCCACCTCGCGCGCGAACCCCATCTCGTGCGTCGACAGGACCATCGTCATGCCCTGTTCCTTCAGATCGCGCACCACCGACAGCACCTCCCCGACGAGCACCGGGTCGAGCGCCGCCGTGATCTCGTCGAGCAGCAGCAGCCGTGGCCCGGTGGCCAGCGCCCGCACGATGGCGACGCGCTGCTGCTGCCCGCCGGAGAGCCGGTCCGGGTACTCCTTCGCCTTGGCCGCCAGCCTGAGCCGGTCCAGCAGCTCCAGTGCCTTCGCCTCCGCCTCGGCCCGCCCGAGCCCGTGCACCCGGCGCGGCGCGAGCGTGATGTTCTCCAGCACCGTCATGTGCGGGAACAGGTTGTAGGCCTGGAAGACGACACCGATCCGGCGCCGGACGGCGTCCTCGTCCGTCCGCGGGTCGGTGATGTCCTCGCCGTCCAGGAAGATCGCGCCGTCGTCGACGCCCTCCAGCAGGTTCACGCACCGCATCAGCGTGGACTTGCCCGAGCCGGACGCCCCGATCAGCGCCGTCACCGAGTGCTCGGGCACGGCGAGGTCGACGTCGCGCAGCACCACCTGTGAGCCGAAGGTCTTGCGCACCGACTCCAGCCGCAGCACGTCCGCTCCGGCGCCCACCGGGTCCCCGCCCACACCCCTCGCACTGCTCGTACTGTTAGTACTGCTCGCCCCGCTCACACCGCACCTCCCTGGACCTGCCGACGGTTCATGCGCGCGGTCAGCCAGTCGGCGAACCGCGTGAGCGGAATGGTCAGCACGATGAACACCAGCCCCGCGACCAGGTACGGCGTGTAGTTGAACGACCGGGACGCGATGATCTTCGCCGCGTAGACGGCGTCGATCGCCCCGCCGATCGAGACGAGCCCGGTGTCCTTCTGCAGGCTGACCAGGTTGTTGATCAGCGGCGGCACCACCCGCCGTACCGCCTGCGGCAGCACGACGTACCGCATCGCCTGCGCGTTGGTGAGCCCGAGCGAGCGCGCCGCGGCCCGCTGGCTCGGGTGCACCGACTCGATCCCCGCGCGGAACACCTCGGACACGTACGCCGAGTACGTCAGCACCAGCGCCGCCCCGCCGAGCAGCAGCGGATCGGTGGTCACCCCGGTGAGGCGCAGTGCCGGCACCCCGGTGATCATCACCAGCAGGCAGATGATCATCGGCAGCCCGAGGAAGAAGTCCACGTACGCGGTGGCCAGCAGCCGGACCGGCAGGAACACCGGACCGCGCAGGGTCCGGAGCACCGCCAGCAGCAGGCCGAACACCAGGATCAGCACGCCGCAGCCGAGCATCAGCTCCAGGTTGAGCCGGAGCCCGGTCAGGACCTCGGGCAGCGCCTGCCGGGCGTAGTCGAGGTTGAAGAAGGTCCGTCGAGTCACCTCCCAGCCGGGGGAGTTGACGATGAGCAGGTACAGCACGACGGCCGTCAGCAGCGTCGACGAGCCCGCGATCAGGGCCGAACGCCGGGTCCGCCCGCGGCGGTAGGCGTCCCGGGCGAGCCGGCGCTCGGACGGACGGTAACCGTCGTCCTCCCCGCCGCCGGGCGCACCGTCGTCCCGCGCGCCCGCCTCCCGGCCCGCCGCGCCGTCGGCCCCGACACCCCCGCCGACCTCGACGCCGCCACTGGCCTCGATGCCGCCGCTCACTTCAGCACCGGTGCCGAGACGGCGTCGGACAGCCACTGCTTCTCCAGCTTCGCGAGCGTCCCGTCCGCCCGCAGCGCGTCCACGGCCTGCGACACGCAGCCGGTGAGCCGGGAGCCCTTGTCCAGCACCAGTCCGAACTGCTCGCCCTGCGACGCGCTCTCGAACTGCCCCACCACCTGAGCCTCCGGCACCTCGGCGCCGGTGATGTAGAAGGCCGTCGGCAGGTCGACCACGAGCGCCTCGACCTGGCCGTTCTTCAGCGCGGCCTTGGCCAGGTCGTTGGAGTCGAAGACGGCCGGCCGGGTGCTCGGCTTGATGGTGTCGGTGATGGTGTCGAGGCTGGTCGTGCCCACCTGCGCGCCGAGCTTGGCGCCCTTGAGGTCGGCGATGCTCTTCGCGCTCGCGGCCTTGGAGTTCTTGAGCGCGATGACGGCCTGCCGGACGTCGTAGTAGCCGGAGGAGAAGTCGACCGCCTGCTTGCGCTCGGCGCTGACGGACACCTGGTTGACGTCGAAGTCGAAGTCCTTCGGGCCGGGCGAGGTGGCCTTGTTGAACGGGGCCACCACCCAGGTCACCTTCTCCTTGGGGTAGCCGAGCTTGTCGGCGACCGCGTAGGCGACCGCGGACTCGAAGCCCTTGCCGTTCTCCGGCTTGTCCTCGGAGAACCACGGGTCGTACGCGGGCTTGTCGGTGCCGATCGTCAGCGTGCCGGCGGTCCGGGTCGCCAGCGCCCCCGGCGCGCAGCCGGCCGAGGTGCCCGACGCGCCCGCGGCCCCGTCGGTCTTGGCGTCCTGCGGCGCGCACGCGGTCAGCGCGGCGACGGCCGCCAGCAGCGCGGCGACGGGGAGGGCGGCGGACTTGCGGAGGCCGGGGCGGAGACGGAGGTCGGTCATGGCAGGGCTCCAGGGAAGGAAGGCCGGGCAGGACAGGAGATGCGGCGGCCGGGGCCGGAGGCGGCCGCGGACCCGGCGGGTCACTTCCCCCGGTGGCGGCGCCGGAACACACGCGGCATGGTCGGCGTACGGGCCCGCGTCCGCGGCGCCCTCCGAGCCTGATCGGCGGATCGGCGAGCGAGCGGATCGGCGGATCAACGACAGCAGCGGCGGCGACAGCAACAGCCGCGCGTGCCACGGCAGGCGTGACAACGAGAGGGCACCCGGAACAGGCCGTCGTGCCGCTCGGTCATCGTGATCACCGCCGGGAGCATGGCGGGAGGTTCGCATCCCGACGGCGCCCGTGTCCAGAACATCCACCGCGGCGTCCACATGCCGGACATCCGGTCGCGGCGTCCCCGAAACCCCCCACCACCGGAGGTTCTCCGATCGGAGCCCCCTTGAACAGGAGAACCTTTCGTATCTATGGTGTCTCCATCGAAAACCTCCTGTCGAAGTGAGTCCACGATGCAGAATCTTTCGCCAAGGCTCGCTGTGGCGGCCGACGCCCCGGTCTCGACCCTCGCCGGCCACCCGGCGTGGCTGCGCCTGAAGGAGGCCGTCGAGACCCTTCGCCCGCTGCAGTCCAAGGACGGCTCGATCGACCTGGCCGCCGTCCAGCGGCACACGGTCGATCCGCTGGTCGCCACGGTCCGCAGCGCGGTCGCCGAGCTGGCCCCGCTGTTCCCGCACGACGAGGCCTACCTGGCCGCCGTCGACGCGGACCTGGCCAAGTGGGCCGACACCGGCTACCGGGAGCCCGACTTCCTGGACTCGCTGCTCGCCTTCCAGCCCGCCGACCAGCGCGTCGACGGCCTCGAGCACCTCGTGGTCTTCCCGATGTACACGCAGAACGGGAACCCGGACCGCAACCTCGAAGCCGTCCTGCTGCGCGTCGTGTGGCCCGACTGGCTGGCCGAGCTGGAGCGCACGCGCTTCGACAACCCGATGTTCGTCCCGATCACCTTCACCGACTTCACGGCCGGGTACGACACCAACTCCGCCGTCCTCTTCCCCGAGACGGTCGCCGTGCGCAAGGCGCCGGAACGTTTCACCTGGGGCGGTATCTTCTGCGACCGCGAGGCCGCCCGCTTCCGCGCCGTCACCACCAGCGCCGTCCAGCAGCTCGGCCTGGCGATCCCGGACGACGCCGAGGGCCTGCTCAAGGACCAGGCGCGCGCGCAGGAGACCTTCGTCCTGTGGGACCTCGTCCACGACCGCACCCACAGCCACGGTGACCTGCCGTTCGACCCCTTCATGATCAAGCAGCGCAGCCCGTTCTGGATGTACGGCCTCGAAGAGCTCCGCTGCGACCTCACCACCTTCAAGGAGGCGGTGCAGCTGGAGGCCGAGGGCAACAAGCACGCCCGCGACGTCCAGTACGCGATCCTCTTCGACCGCCTGTTCCGCTTCCCGGTCAGCGGCGACCGCGTGCGCAACTACGACGGCATGGGCGGCCAGCTGCTCTTCGCCTACCTGCACAAGAACGACGCGCTGCGCTGGCGGGACAACCGCCTCACCATCGACTGGGACCGCGCCCCGCAGGTCACCAACGAGCTCTGCGCCGAGATCGAGACCCTGTACCGCGACGGCATCGACCGGCCCAAGCCGGCCCACTGGATCGCCGCCTACCAGCTCGTCTCCCGCTACCTCACCCCGCACCCGGCCTCCACGTGGGCGAAGGGGGCCGACGCGCTGCCGCTCGACATCACCGACGGCAAGGCGCTCAACAAGGCGCTGTGCGACGCGGTGCTCCCGGACGAGTTCCCGCTGAGCATGTTCTACGAGGCCCTGTCCAAGAAGCTCGGCGGCGTCATCGCCGCCACCGCCGGCATCACCGGCAACGGAACCAAGGGAGTCGCCGCGTGACCACCACCCCCAACGCCCCGCTGGCCGGCAAGGTCATCGCCGTCGCCGGAGCCAGTGGCCCGGCCGGCCAGGCCGTGCTGCGCCGCCTGACCGCCGACGGTGCCACCGTGATCGGTGCCGACATCGACCCGGTCCGGCTGGAGAGCGCCCTCGACGCCACCCGCGTCGCCGTGCGCGGGGCGAAGGTCAGCGGCCAGGTGATCGACCTGCTCGACCCGCAGGAGGTCCACGACTGGGCCGACCACCTGGAGGCGGAGCACGGCCACGTCGACGGCCTGTTCCACCTGGTCGGCGGCTGGCGCGGCAGCAAGACGTTCTTCGACACCCGCCTCGACGACTGGGACTTCCTGCACGACACCGTCGTGCGGACCCTCCAGCACACCTCGCTGGCCTTCCAGCCCGCGCTGGTCCGCAGCCCCGCCGGCCGGTATGCGATGGTCTCGGCCGCCGCGGCCCACAAGCCCACCGCCGGTGGCGCCGCCTACGCGGCCGCCAAGGCCGCCACCGAGGCGTGGACCCTCGCCATGGCCGACTCCTTCAAGAAGGAGACCACCTCGGCCGACGGCGAGCCCACCGCCGCAGCTGCCATCCTGGTGATCAAGGCGCTGGTCAGCCCGGAGATGCGGGCCGAGAAGCCGGACGCGAAGTTCGCCGGCTTCACCGACACGGCCGACCTCGCCACTCACCTGGCGGGCCTCTGGGACCGCCCCGCAGCAGAACTGAACGGACAGCACCTGTGGCTGACAGCCCGATGAACGACTCCACCCGCACGGACGCGGTACGGCGGCACGACCCCGCCGTCCGCGGCTTCGCCAGCGACAACTACGCCGGCGTGCACCCCGAGGTCCTCGCCGCGATAGCGCTCGCCAACGGTGGCCACCAGGTCGCCTACGGCGAGGACGACTACACGGCGCACCTGCAGGACGTCTTCCGCCGCCACTTCGGCGAGAAGGCCGAGGCCTACCCGGTCTTCAACGGCACCGGTGCCAACGTGGTCGCCCTCCAGGCGCTGCTCCCGCGCTGGGGCGCGGTCGTCTGCGCCGAGTCCGCCCACATCAACGTGGACGAGGGCGGCGCCCCGGAGAAGATGGGCGGCATCAAGCTGCTCACCGTCCCCACCCCCGACGGCAAGCTCACCCCCGAACTGCTCGACCAGCAGGCCTGGGGCTTCGGCGACGAGCACCGCGCGCAGCCGCTCGCGGTCTCCATCACCCAGAGCACCGAGCTCGGCACCCTCTACACCGCCGACGAGATCCGCGCGATCACCGAGCACGCCCACCAGCTCGGCATGCTCGTCCACGTCGACGGCTCCCGCCTGGCCAACGCCGCCGCATCGCTCGGCCTGCCGCTGCGCGCCTTCACGACGGACGTCGGCGTCGACGTGCTGTCGTTCGGCGGCACGAAGAACGGCCTGCTGTTGGGCGAGGTCGTCGTGGTGCTGAACCCCGAGCGGGTCCGCAACATCAAGTACCTGCGCAAGACCTCGATGCAGCTCGCGTCGAAGATGCGCTTCGTCTCCGTGCAGTTCGAGGCGCTGCTCTCCGGCGACCTCTACCTGCGCAACGCCGGCCACGCCAACGCCATGGCCAGCCGCCTGGAGGCGGCCGTCCGGAAGATCGACGGCGTCGAGATCGTGCGCCCGGTCCAGGCGAACGCGGTCTTCGCGATCCTCCCGCGGGACGTCAGCGAGCGGCTGCAGAAGCGGTACCGCTTCTACTTCTGGAACGAGCACACCGGCGAGGTGCGCTGGATGTGCGCCTTCGACACCACCGAGGCCGACATCGACGCCTTCGCGGCGGCCATCGCCGAGGAGATGGGCCGCGTCTGACGGCGCTCCACCAGCGGATCGTCCCGTCCTGCGACAGCAGGGCGGGACGATTTGCACGGGGCGCCTCCGGCCCCGTACAGTTCCGGAGTCGCCGCGGGAGACCGGGGCAACGAAAGCGGAAAGCAAATCCGATGAATGAAACTCCGGAAAACGGAGCGGAAAACAT
>NZ_JBHWGV010000223.1:0-6765 GCF_042732955.1 Kitasatospora sp. NPDC059747
ACTATGACCCCCACCGCATGGCCGTGGGCGGGGACCCCCGCGGGGGGTGGGGGCACAAACCGCGCGGCCTCATGGGGGCAATAGGCGACACCCGCCCCCCCCGCGGCCGCGCCCGGCGACCGCCGCCGTCCCGACCGCCACTCCGGGACGCGACGCCTACCGGAAGTCCTCCGCGTGGTCCCGTACCCAGGAGCGGAAGCTGCGCGCCGGGCGGCCGAGCACCTGGTGCACGGTGTCTGTCACGCGTTCCGGCTCGCGGGTGAACGATTCCCAGGCCCGCAGGCGGGATTCGACGAACGCCGCGTTCCCCCAGGCCGCGGTGAGCTCGGCGCGGGCCGTCTCCGGTGCGAGCTCCTCCCAGCGCACCCCGGTGCCGGTCTCCTCGCCGATGATCCGTGCCAGTTCGGCGTGCGAGAGCGATTCGGGCCCGGTGACCACGTACTTCGCGCCGTCGTGCCCCTGCTCGGTGAGGGCGGCGACCGCCACGTCCGCGATGTCCCGTTCGTGGACCAGGGACCGGCGCGCCCCGCCGTACGGCCAGCGGACGACGCCCTGGCGTACCTGGTCGGCCCAGCCGAGTACGTTGCCCGCGAAGTCGATGGCCCGGACGAAGGTCCAGCGCAGGCCGGAGGCGCGGATGAGCCGCTCGATCTCCTGGTGGAAGATCACTGGCGGTTCGTCGTCCGCGAGGTCGGCCACGTCCGCCGACAGGTAGACGACCTGCTTGGCGTGCTTCGCGATCAGCTCCACGACCCGCGGCTGCACCGGGATCCCGGGCCACATCAGGTAGACGGCCGACACCCCGCCGTCCAGTGCATGCTCCAGGCTCTCCGGCGCGGCCAGGTCACCCTGCACGGCCTCCACCCCTGCGGGCACCACGGCCGTCGAGACATCCCGCACCAACGCCCGCACGTCGTAACCGCGTTCGGCCAGCGAGGCCACGACGTGCCGGCCCACACTGCCGTTCGCACCGATCACCAGAATCTTGGTCATGACCGCCCGAACGCCGGGCGGCCCCGCCCTATGCCCCGCCCCTATGTCGGCCCCTCGGACTATCGTGTCGGCCCACGCGGCGCCCGCCTCGCGCGGTGCGAGGAGCGGCCGCCGACGAGGGGGAGTGCACATGCCCAAGGGGCTGGCCCAGTTCGGCTCAGGGCTCTACGCGACGAGGGCCCGGGATCAGCGCCTCGGCCCGGCCCCGCCGGGCAGCGGCGACAGAGGCCTGCTGCGCAGCGGGGCCGTCCCCTGCCTGCTGACGGTCCTGTGGCTGACGGCACACCAGCAAGCTGGCAGAGGCGCCGACATGGACCTGGCGGCGGCGCTCGTACGGGCGGGGCATCTCGCCCGGGCGGTCGAGCTGGTGCGCGCGTGCGCGGGCCGGTCCGGGCCGGAGGAGGACCTCGTCCGGCTGGTGCGCACGGCGGGCGAGGCCGGAGACCTGGACTATGCGCGAGCGCTCGCCGGGTCGCTGACCGACCGCACGCAGCGCGACCGTGCCCTGGTCGCCCGCATCCCGGCGGTGGCACGTGCCGGTGACCACAAGCGCATCCTCGGAGGGAGTGGTCAGGCCGTCGTTCGAACCCCCGAGCGGACTGTGGGCCGGTCCCTGTTCAGGCTCACGGTGTCGGTGCCTGCTGGGACGCTGGCCGAAGCGTTCCCGTCCTGCGGTCCGCTACAGCGGCTGGGCGCGTCGGAGGTTCAGCATGGTGGGGCAGTCCAAGGTCTCCCATAGCCCTGTCGGCGGTCGGCTCCATCGGGTTGCCGACGCGTCGGGGGCGAGCACGGGTCGGTTCTGCCGTAGCGGGGGGGGGCTCGTCATGCCATGTGGGACGGACCGCGTACGCGCGCATCGTGGACAATCCGAACGTCTCGACCAGGAGTCTGCGCGCGGATTTGGTGGAGCGGGGCCGTGCCGTACCAAGTCACTCTCGTTGGATTGCTCGGCTAAGTCCGTAGACCAGTGTCGTTGCGAAGATCCAGCCCAGACATGTGAAGATCGAGCTGGCCCACACCCAGCCGTGCAGCGGGATCCAGACGGCGCGCTGGCCGAGACTCACCACGGGCAGTAGCAGGTCCAGGCAGTAGACCCAGGCGAAGAACGATGGTGGGGTGTTCGCGGTGGTCTTCGTGTGCCCTGGCGGACAGGTTTGGATATTGCTGCCGGGCGGCGGGTGCTCCAAGCAGGAGGGGATGCCGTCCAGGTTGTTGGCCAGAGCGATCTGCCCCCATCCGGCAGCGAACCAGAACAACAGGCCGCCGCCGGCCCAGACCCCGAGGAACCACCAGAGGATCCAGAAAGGGTGGTGGCCGTATCCGATTGTTCCCCGCAGCAGCCAGCGCGGCAATTTCCTCCAGAAGCCTGACAGTTCTGTTGTCCGCGCGTCCTCGCTGGCGACCAGCACGGCGCGGGCTGCCGCCGACTTGCCCGCCGCGCGATAGACCTTGGCCAGCTGCTGGTACACCTGCCTGGACTGTGTCCCGGTGGGCGAGCTGCTTAACCATTTCTTGCGGCGGTCGGTCAGGCTCTGGTCGCCTTCCTCCAGCGTCTCGTAGGTGAAGTGGTCGAGCCGGGTTCGGTCGGGCCACTCGAACGTGGTGTCGTCCAGCTGCAAGACTCGTGCGGACGACAGGTCGATCTCGCCGTTGCTCGTCGGCTCGCCCGGTGCGGCCAACCGGAGCGTGCCTGTGATCTCGGCGCCGCGTAGGTTGAGCAGTGTTCCACCATCGGCGGTGAGGGTTGCGCCTTCGATCGTGAGCTCGACACCGATACTGGCGCTTGCCAGGCTGACCGTTCCGGTTGTGACGAAACCGCCGAGCAGGCGGATCCCTTGCAACGCCTCCATTCGGTTCGCGCTGAGCGCGGTTCCCTGCGGATTGCGTAGGTACGCCCTGGACGCCTCGACCTTGCCTTTGACATGCGCGCCGTCCAGGACGACCGCGCCTCGAGCGGAGAAGCGGTTCCCGAAGTCGAGGTTGTGGTGCACGACGAGGCGGGCAGCGTTGAGGGCCACCGCGCCCGGAGAGCTGTGAAACCAGCCACCTGACCAGTTAGCATGCCCCCTGACCTCGGCTCCGGTCAGGTCTACTGTCCCTGTGGCATGAAAATACTTGTTCAACAGGAGATCGCTGCCGACGATCAAGCCAGGGGCCGACAGCGCAAAGCCCCCACGACACCTAAAACGCCCGCCGCCGCAGTCCAGTTGGCCACCGATCTTGGAGTCGGCCAGCAGCACGCTGCCTGTCGCCTGGAACCGTGCCTGTCGGCCGCCGGGCGCCGCTTTCACGGCGAGGTGAACGTCGCGCTCTACGGTCATGCCCTTGGCGGAGATTGCTACGTCCGCGCCGTTGCGGAACCGGCCGCCTTCCAACAAGAGGCTTCCCCGGATGTTGGCGCCGTCGAGCAGGACCGTACCTGTCGCCGTGGAGCCGTTCTGGAACAGTACGTTCTGCCCCACTTGGGCCCGAGATAGGTCGAGTGCTGGCCCTCCGGCCCGGGAGAACTCGCCCCCTGTACAGTCGAGCCGGCCCTCGATCCGGCAGTTCGTGAGGTTCACCCCGCCGACGGCCCGGAACCCTGCGTTGAATCGGACACTCTGGCGTACCTGCAGTCCCACGGCCTGTAGCGCCGGGCCCTTTGCGTGCTCCAGCCGAGCGCCGGCGCAGATCAGTTCGCCGACACGGGCGGCGTTCAGCCAGACAGCGCCGGTCACTTCGCAGTCGGGTGCCATGTGAAGTTTTCCGGCAACCACGAGCTCGTCCGCGTGCAGCGCCGTCTCGCCGGGATGCCGCAACTGCGCTCCATTGAACCTTAGCCGCCCCCCGATTCGGGCGCCGACCAGGCTTACGGGTCCCTCGCTCTCGAAGCCCTGGTCGCAGTACATGCCGCGCCCGACCGTCAGTCCATCCGCCGGGAGCGCGTCGCCGTATTGCTGTGAGACGCCGAGTAGCTTGGTGTTCCGGAGGATCAGCTGCCCGTCGATTCGGGCGCAGACCAGGGCGACACCATGTCGGACAGTGCATCCCTGTGCCTTGAAACTGTGCCGGGTGTGGAGTTGGGTTGCTTCGATGTTTGGGAGATGGCAGTCGATCAGATAGATACCAGAAGCCTCAGCTTGGTCGAGCATCAGCGTGTCGTCGAAATAACACGAAACCAGCTTGAGATGGCACGTTAGCGCCTGGTGCTCGAGGTCTAGCCTTCCAACGATGCGGGCACCGGCCAGCACCAGCTTGCGCGGTCGACAGTGCCCCGTTTTGCCCAGCAGGATCTGACGGATCAAGCTGGCCCGCACCTGCCGATCGGGTCCCCAGGCTGCCCCGGCGCTGACGTCTACCTGGGACGGATTACACGGTGCGAGGTTGACCATGTCCTCAGGCGCTGGCATCCGGTCATGGTGGTGCACCGCGTCCCATCGGGCGAGGGCGTCCCAGAGCCGGGTCTCCGGGCTCGTCAGGTCCCTTCGCGTCAGGTAGTGCGGGGACAGCGCCATCGGGTTCTCCAGATGCTGGCTTGGCGGACGTGCGGCGCCACGTTGTCTCAGGCTATTGGCGGACGTCTCGGGGAGCATCCAGGGCTAGGCCAGCCCCGTGACTCCCCGTATCACCCTGATCGGCGACTCCTCCGACCGCGGGTTCTCAGGATGTCCGCACCCGCGGTTCCGTGTCCGAACGGCTGGCAGCCTGGGTGTCCGCTGCTGCGGTGCCCGGCCGGCGGGCTGGCCTTCGTGTTGGACCGCGGGCCCTTCCGGGGCAGGGACGGCACCGAGGGCCGCGAGGCGGCCGGTTACGCCGCAGTGTTCCTCGCGGCCCTGGCGATCGGCCTGCTGGCGGCCCGGGACGCGACGCACGAGTGGCAGGCCGCCCACATCCCGACCGCGCCGGTCGCGGCGACCCTCGACGGATGCCGCGAGATCGCCGGCGACGCGACGTCGGGTTACCGCTGCCGCTACCACTGGTCGTTCCAGGGGCACCTCAGGGAAGAAGAGCGCGACGCCCACGGGGTCTACCCGGACGGCCAGGTCTTGACGGCCGCGCTGGACCCGGCCACCGTCGACCTCGTCGACACCGGCGTGGCGAGGTTCGTCCTCACGACCGTGGCGGCAGGCACCCTGGCGTGCACGGACCTGTTCCTGCTCGCCGCGGCACCCGGGACCGTCCCGAACTGGCTGCGCCGCGTACGGTCCGGGCCGTGACCGGCCGACCGACTGACCAGCTGGCCGGCCGCCGGCGACGCCCGCAGGACGAGACGCGTGTCCGCCACGACGCTGCTCCCGGGTGCCCTCCCTCCGCCCCGGGAAGCGCTCGGCCAGGCCTCGGTCAGCCCGTGGTGTGGCGCAGGACGTCCAGCACCTCGCCGGTGATGGCCGCCTCGGCGTGCTCGAAGTCGGGGGCGGTCAGCTGTGCGGGGTCGGCCGGCAGGCCGGTGAGTACGGGTGTGTGCAGGTGGCCGCCGGGGATCTGCGGGGCCAGGGCGAGCCGGAGCAGGTTGGAGCGGTAGGCGACTTCGTTGGAGAGGTAGCCACCGCCGCCGCCCTCGACGGAGCGTGAGCCCGGAGTCGGGCCGTCCTCGCGGTGGACGGGCTGCGTGCCGCCGGCGGGGATCTCGGTGACGTCGGTGTTGAGCTTGACCGGGTAGGGCTGCTGGACGGTGGTCATGGCGGCGGTCGGCAGGCTGGTGGCGATGAACTCGGCGCCGGGGGCGAGGCCGGGCGGGTCGGCGGGGTGGTCGGGGCTGCCGCCGCCGAGGGCGTCGAGGTTGTCGGGGTAGGGATCGGCCGAGCGGGCCCGGCCGGCCCAGGCCTCCAGGGTGAACAGGCCGGGATAGCCCTGGCTGACCGTGGTGATCAGGTCGGCCGCGCGCGGGCCGGTGCCCAGGCGCGGGGCGAAGGCGCGGTCCACGACCCCCTGGTCGAAGTCCGCGTAGCGGACCGGGAGGACGACCGTACGGATCTCGGCCCGGCTGCCGTCGGTCAGGGTGACCTGGCGGCCGTCGAGTTGCAGGGCGGCCGAGCCGGAGGGGTTGGCCCCGCGGAGTTCGGAGTCCAGACCGAAGGGATCGAAGCCGCTGACGAAGTACCGGCGCACGCCCTGGGTGCCCCGGAAGCCGTTGTCGACCAGGCCCCGGGAGGCGTCCTCGAAGCCGCGGCGCAGGGCGGCGCGGTCGGCCGGGAACCCGGGCTGCCACTGCGCGAGTTGGAGGCTCATCGCCACCCGGGTCCAGTACAGCGGACGGTCGTCCCGGGCCGGCAGCGTGCCTGCGGGGCGCCGGCCCTGGGCGCGGTCGACGGCCGACGTCCACAGCGCCTCGCCCCAGTCCCGGAGCAGGCGCTGTGCGTCGGCGGCGGTGCGGGCGGTGCACAGGGCGGCGGGGAAGCGGCGCACGAAGTCGCCGAACCCGCCGCCGTCCACGAGCGCCGCGGTGCGGGGGTCGGAGAGCCGGGCCTGTTCCTGGTCCGGTGTCACGGTGGCGTCGGTGCGGCATCCGCCGTCGGCGACGGCCGGGCCCGCGCCGGGCCCGAGCAGGGCGGCGAGGGCGGTGACGGTGCCGAGGAGGGCGAGCGCGCCCTTGGGCGCGCGGCGGGTTGTACGAGAGGTCCGCATCATGGCGTGTGACATTACACATGGCACTGAAGGGGCACCAGCACGCATGCGGCGGACCGGCGTTCGTGCAGACGCCCCCGGACCGGTGACGCGGGCCCGGCCGGTCGAGGGCCTTTCCTGCGGGGCCCGTGGTTCGCGATAGCCGCCGGAGGAAGCGACGGGGGCGGG
>NZ_JBHWGV010000224.1:0-6717 GCF_042732955.1 Kitasatospora sp. NPDC059747
ACGGCCTCCTCCGCGCCGGAAACGACGACGGAGGTCGGGCCGTTGACGGCGGCGATCGAGACGAACTCACCGAGCAGCGGCAGGACTTCGTCCTCCGTCGCCTGCACCGCCAGCATCGCGCCACCGGCGGGCAGCGCCTGCATCAGGCGGCCACGGGCACTCACCAGCGCACACCCGTCGGCCAGCGAGAACACCCCGGCCACATGCGCCGCAGCGACCTCACCGATCGAGTGCCCGGCCACGAACTCCGCTCGGACGCCCAGCGATTCGACGAGACGGTACAGCGCCACCTCGACGGCGAACAGCCCCGCCTGCGCGTACTCCGTCCGGTTCAACAGCTCCGCATCCGACCCCCACACCACCTCACGCAAAGCCGGATCCAGCTCCGCGCACACCTCGTCGAAGGTCGACGCGAACACCGGGAACCGGGCATACAACTCCCGCCCCATCCCCAGCCGCTGCGACCCCTGCCCCGAGAACAGGAACGCCGTCCCGCCGCCCCGGACCGCGCCCTCGACGACCGCGCCCTCGACTCCCCTGCCCGAGCCCGCCGCCAGCGCGTCGAGCCCGCGCAGCAGCGCGTCCCGGTCCGAACCGACCACCACGGCCCGGTGGTTCAGCATCGAGCGGCTCGTGGCCAGTGCCACCGCGACGTCGGCGGCCGGCCAGCCCGCCGCGATGTCGCGCAGGCGGGCGGCCTGGGCGCGCAGCGCCTCCGGCGTCCGGCCGCTCAGCACCCACGGCACGACGGCCGGGACGGGGGCGGCCTCTGCCGCCTCCTCCGCCACGACCTCGTCCGCCTGCTCCAGGACCACGTGCGCGTTCGTCCCGCTGATGCCGAACGCCGAGACGCCCGCCCGGCGCGGACGCCCGGTCTGCGGCCAGTCGCGGGCCTCCGTCAGCAGCTCGACGGCGCCCGCCGTCCAGTCGACGTGCGAGGACGGCTCGTCGACGTGCAGGGTGGCCGGCAGCACGCCGGCGCGCAGCGCCATGACCGTCTTGATCACGCCCGCGACGCCGGCCGCCGCCTGGGCGTGGCCGATGTTCGACTTGACGCCGCCGAGGTAGAGCGGCCGGTCGGCGGGCCGGTCCTGGCCGTAGGTGGCGAGCAGGGCCTGGGCCTCGATCGGGTCGCCGAGCGTCGTGCCGGTGCCGTGGGCCTCGACGGCGTCGACCTGGTCGGGGGTGAGGCGGGCGTTGGCGAGCGCGGCCCGGATGACGCGCTGCTGCGAGGGGCCGTTGGGGGCGGTCAGGCGGCTGCTGGCGCCGTCCTGGTTGACGGCGGTGCCCCGGACGACGGCGAGGACCTCGTGGCCCAGGCGCCGGGCGTCCGAGAGCCGCTCGACGAGCAGGACGCCGACGCCCTCGGCCCAGGAGGTGCCGTCCGCGGACTCCGCGAAGGGCTTGCAGCGCCCGTCGGGGGCGAGTCCGCGCTGGCGGGAGAACTCGGTGAACAGGCGGGTGGTCGGCATGACGGCGACGCCGCCGGCGACGGCCATCGAGCACTCGCCGGCGCGCAGCGCGCGGACCGCGAGGTGGAGGGCGACGAGGGCGGAGGAGCACGCGGTGTCGACGGTGACGGCCGGGCCCTCCAGGCCGAGGGTGTACGCGATGCGGCCGGAGAGGACGCTGACGGCTCCGCCGGTGAGGAGGTGGCCCTCGGTCTCCTCGGTCCGCCGGGCGAGGGAGCCGTAGTCGGTGTCGGCGCCGCCGATGAACACGCCGGTGTCGCTGCCGCGCAGGGCGGCGGGGGCGATGCGGGCGCGCTCGACGGCCTCCCAGGCGGATTCGAGGAGGAGCCGCTGCTGCGGGTCCATGGCGAGGGCCTCGCGGGGGGCGATGCCGAACAGCTCGGCGTCGAAGTCGGCGACGCCGTCGAGGAAGCCGCCGTGGCGGACGTAGCTCTTGCCGGGGGTGCCCGGCGTGGGGTCGTAGAGGCCCCCGGTGTCCCACCCGCGGTCCTCCGGCAGGTCGCCGATGGCGTCGGCGCCGTCGGCGACGAGCCGCCAGAGGTCCTCCGGGGTGCGGACGCCGCCGGGGTAGCGGCAGGCCATCCCGATGATCGCGATCGGCTCGGCGTCCCTCGCCTCGACGGACTCCAGGCGCTGCTTCGTGCGCCGCAGGTCCGCGGTGACCTTCTTGAGGTAGTCGCGGAGCTTGTCCTCGGAGGTGCTGGCCATGGGTGGGAAACCTCGCAGTTCGGAAGGGTGGTACGGGCCGGCGTCTTACGGGGTCGCCTCAGGCGAGTCCGAGCTCGCGGTCGATCAGGTCGAACATCTCGTCGTCCGTGGTGGCGTCGAGCGCGTCGTCCGGCCCGTCGGCGGCCGCGGGCGACTCGGTGGCGTCGCCGTCGAGCCGCCACTGGAGGCTCTTGAGGCGGGCGAGGAGGCGGGTGCGGGAGTCGGCGTCCAGTTCGGTGGCGCCGAGCGCGCTCTCCAGCTCGTCGAGTTCGGCGAAGACGGGCCGGGCGGGCGCCGCGGTGCCGGCGGGTGCGCCGACCAGGTCGCGCAGGCGCCCGGCGAGGGCGGTGGGCGACGGGTGGTCGAAGATCGTCGTGGTGGGCAGCCGCAGGCCGAGTTCGGCGTTGAGGCGGTTGCGCAGCTCGACGGCGGTCAGGGAGGACATGCCGAGGTCGAGGAAGCCGCGCTCGGGTTCGACGGCCTCGGGCGAGCCGTGGCCGAGGACGGCGGCGAGGTGGCCGACGACGATGTCCAGCAGCAGCTTCTCCTGCTGGGCGGCGGCGAGGCCGGGCAGCCGGTCGAGCACGCCCCGGTCGCCGGACGCCGTGCTCCCGGCCGGGCCGGCGGCCGTGCGCCGGGCGGCGGCGCGGCGGGGCGCGAGCTCGGCGAACAGCGGCGGCGCCCCGGCCGTGGCGAGGGCGTGCCGGTCGAGCCGGATCGGGGCGAGGTGCGGTCGGTCGACGCCGCTCGCGGCGTCGAGCAGGGCAAGGCCCTGGACGGCCGTGAGCGGCAGCATGCCGGAGCGCGCGAAGCGGGCGATGTCCACGGCGTCCAGCGTGGACGTCATTCCACTCGATTCTCCCCAGTATCCCCACGCGAGGGAGACGGCCGGGCGGCCTTCGGCGCGGCGGAGGTGGGCAAGGGCGTCCAGGAAGGCGTTGGCGGCGGCGTAGTTGGCCTGGCCGGGGCCGCCGGCCGTGGCGGCGAAGGAGGAGAACAGGACGAAGGCGGAGAGGTCCAGGTGCCGGGTCGCGTCGTGGAGGTTCCACGCGGCGTCCACCTTGGGGCGCAGCACCTCGGTGAGCTGCTCGTCCGTCAGGCTTTCGAGCAGTCCGTCGTGCAGGACGCCGGCGGCGTGGACGACGCCGGTGAGCGGGTGGTCGGCGGGGACGGTGGCGAGGAGCGCGTCGAGGGCGGCGCGGTCGGCGGTGTCGCAGGCGGCGACGCGGGCGTCGGCGCCGAGGGCCGCCAGGTCGGCGACGAGCTCGGCGGCGCCGGGCGCGTCCGGGCCCCGGCGGCCGGTGAGCAGGAGGTGGCGCACGCCGTGCTCGGTGACGAGGTGGCGGGCGACGAGGGTGCCGAGGGTGCCGGTGCCGCCGGTGATCAGGACGGTGCCGGCGGGGTTCCAGGACCACGCGCGGTCGTCCCCGCCGGCGGGCAGCGGGCGCAGCCGGGGGGCCGTCACCTCGCCGCCGCGGACGGCCAGGCGCGGCTCGTCGGGGACGGCGAGGGCGGTGGGCAGGGCGGCGTCCGAGGCGGGGTCCTCGTCGAGGTCGACGAGGAGGAAGCGGCCGGGGTTCTCGGACTGGGCGGAGCGGATGAGTCCGTGGGCAGCGGCCTGGGCGAGGACGGTGGCGTCGGTGGAGGGGGCCGCGGCCTCGGCGCCGTGCGTGAGCAGGGCGAGGCGGGCGTCGGCGAGCCGGGGCTCGCCGAGCCAGGCGCGGGCGAGGCCGTGGGCGGCCCGGACGGCGCGGTGCGCGGCGGTGACGGGGTCGGCGTCGTCGGCCGCGGTGAGGCGGTGGACGACGGTGGCGGGTGCGGGCTCCCCGGCGTCCAGGGCGGCGGTGAGGCCGGCGAGGTCGGCGTAGGAGCGGGCGCCGAGGGCGGCGGCGAGCGCGTCGTCGCCGCCGAGGACGGCCGTGTCCTCAAGGCCGTCGGCGGACACGGCGCTGTTCGGTGTCGGAGCCCACTCGACCGCGTAGAGCGGGTCCGCCACCGGGGCGAGGTGCTCGGGCGCGATCGGGCGGACGGTGACGGCTCCGGCGGTGAGCACGGGGGCGCCGTCGGCGTCGGCGGCGGTGAGCGCGTGGCCACCGTCGGCGGCCGGGGTGAGCCGGACGCGGAGCAGGGCGGCACCGGTGGCGTGGACGGTGACGCCGCGCCAGTCGACGGGCTGGGCGGGGCCGGTGCCGCCCGGGAGAGCGGCGAGCAGGGCCTGGAGGAGACCAGGGTGGACGCGGAAGCCGGCCGTCTCGGCGCGGTGCTCCTCGGGCAGGGCGACCTCGGCGAACAGCTCGTCGCCGCGCCGCCAGCGTGCGGCGACGGTGCGGAAGCGCTCGCCGTACTCGGCGTCGTCCGGGGTGTCCACCGCCTCGGCACCGGCGGGCGGCCATGCGGTCAGGGACGCGCCGTCAGCGCTCTCGGCAGTCAGGGTGCCGCTCGCGTGGCAGGTCCACGGGAGGTCGTCCGGCGCGCCGGTCGGGCGGGCGTGGACGGTGAGGGCCCGTCGGCCGTCGGCGTCGGCGGGTCCCGCGGTGAGCTGGAGGTCGACGGTGCCGTGGTCGGGCAGGGTGAGCGGGGTGAGCTCGGTGAGGTCGGCGACGGTCGGGCAGCCCGCCTCGTCGCCGGCCCGCACGGCCCAGTCGAGCAGCGCGGTGCCCGGCACGACGGCGGTGCCGCGCACGCGGTGGTCGGCCGTCCAGGGGTGCGTCCCGGTGCCGATCCGGCCGGTGAGCAGGACGCTCCCCGAGCCGTCCGCGAGCCGGACGACCCCTTCCAGCCCGCTGGGTTCGAGGGGAGCGCCGGTGCGGGCGGCGTCCTGGGCGAGCCAGTAGCGGCGGCGCTGGAAGGCGTAGGTGGGCAGGTCGGCGGACCGGCCGCCGGCGAGGGCGGGCCGCCAGTCGATCCGCACGCCGTGCACGTGGGCCTCGGCGAGGGAGGCGAGCAGCCGGGCCTGGCCGCCGTCCTCGCGCCGGACGGTGCCGAGCACGACGGCCCGGACGCCCGCGTCGGCGGCGGTGTCCTCGACGGCCATGGCGAGCACGGGGTGCGGGCTGCATTCGAGGAAGGCGTCGTGGCCCTGGGCGAGCAGGGCGCGGACGGACTCCTCCAGGCGGACGGTCCGCCGCAGGTTGCGGTACCAGTACCCGGCGTCGAGCGGGGTGTCGCCGAGCCAGTCGGCGGTGACGGTGGAGAAGAACGGGATGCGGGCCTCGCGCGTGGTCAGTCCGGCGAGTTCGGCGAGGAGGGTCTCCTCGATCCGTTCGACCTGGGCGGAGTGGGAGGCGTAGTCGACGGGGATGCGCTTGGCCCGGACGCCGTCGCGGGCGCAGTCGGCCAGGAGGTCGTCGAGGGCCGCGTTCTCGCCGGAGACGACCACGCCGGCCGGGCCGTTGGCGGCGGCCACCGAGATCCGGCCGCCGTGGGGCTCGATCCGGGCGAGGACGTCGGCGTGCGCCAGCGGCACCGACACCATGCCGCCGTGGCCGGAGAGGCCGCGGGCGATGGCCTGGCTGCGCAGGGCGACGACCTTGGCGCCGTCCTCCAGGGAGAGCGCGCCGGCCACGCAGGCGGCGGCGATCTCTCCCTGGGAGTGGCCGAGGACGGCGGCGGGGGTGACGCCGTGGGCCTGCCAGCAGGCGGCGAGCCCGATCATGGTGGCCCACAGCGCGGGCTGGGCGACGTCGACGCGGTCGAGTGACGGCGCGTCGGCCCGGCCGCGCAGGACGGCTTCGAGGGACCAGTCCGTCCAGGGTGCGAGGGCCCGTTCGCAGGCGCCGATCCGCTCGGCGAACTCCGGGGAGGCGTCGAGCAGTTCGGCGCCCATGCCGACCCACTGAGAGCCCTGGCCGGGGAAGACGAGGACGGCCCGGCGGTCGCGGCCGGCGCCGTGCCGGCCGGTGACGACGCCCGGGGCGGGCGTGCCGTCGGCGAGCGCGGCGAGCCCGGCGCGCAGGTCCTCGATGCCGGTGCCGACGACGGCGGCGCGGTGCTCCAGGAGCGCGCGGCCGGTGGCGAGGGAGTACGCGAGGTCGAGCGGCGCGGCGCTGCCGGTGGAGAGGTGGTCGAGCAGCGCGCAGGCCTGGCCCCGCAGGGCCTCGGCGCTGCGGGCGGAGAGCAGCCAGGGCAGGGCGGGGCGCTCGGGCCCGGGTGTCAAAGAATCGGGCTGGGACTCCTGCTGGGGGGCCTGTTCGAGGATCACGTGGGCGTTGGTGCCGCTGAGTCCGAAGGAGGAGACGCCGGCGCGCCGGGGCCGTCCGGTGGCGGGCCAGTCGCGGGCCTCGGCGAGCAGGTCGACGGCGCCCTCCGTCCAGTCGACGTGCGTGGTGGGCCGGTCGATGTGGAGCGACACCGGCAGCTCGCCGTGCCGCAGGGCGAGGACGGTCCTCATCACGCCGGCGACGCCCGCGGCGGCCTGGGTGTGGCCGAGGTTGGACTTCACCGAGCCGACGAGGAGCGGGTGTTCGCGCTCCTGGCCGTAGGTGGCGAGCAGGGCCTGGGCCTCGATCGGGTCGCCCAGGCGGGTGCCGGTGCCGTG
>NZ_JBHWGV010000225.1:0-6695 GCF_042732955.1 Kitasatospora sp. NPDC059747
GAGCCCGCCTCGCCAGCGCTCTCTCTCGCCCTCACACCCCCCCCCCCCCCCCCGGCATTCCGCGATCCGGCGGCACCAACCCCGCCACTCGGCGCCCCCCGACCCGAGCACACTCACAGGAAAGTCGACCCACCCGACTTCCCACGCACCAGCACTTCGTGATCCGGCGACAGCCGACGGGCTTGGGCAGAGCAGGACACGAACGTCAAAGCGCGGTTGCGGCGGCCGCTTCCCGCAGAGCGAAAACCGCGCGTTGGGCGATCGGGTCGCCAAGCTCGAAAGCCGCCGTTTCGACCTCCCGCTCAGCAAGCCGACGCAGTGACCGGATCGCTCGGACGCGGTCGGTGTCGAAGACGCCCGGCATGATCCGGCCGACGGCCGAGCCGGTGTGGCCCCGTGCCAGTGCGTCAGCACGATTCGCCGCGGTCGGCGTCCACCAGCACCTCCTCGATCCGCGCCGCGCAGCCCGCCGCGCCGGGTACCTCGTGGCGGCCGTGCCACGCCCTTGACCTCAACCGCGCTTGAGGTCCTAGCTTGGCGATCATGACGACCGCAAACACCCCGAAGAACGGCACCACCGCCCTCGGCCAACGGCCCATCGCCCTGGTCGCCTGGGGCGCCACCGAGGCGATCCTGCGACACTCGCAGGCGGCCCTCGCACGCATCGACGTGACCCAGCCCCAGTGGTGGGCGCTCAACAACATCGTCCGGGCCGAGCAGGGCCTCGCCAGGGCGGAGATCCGCGCCGTGGCCGTGCCCTACGGCATGGGCCCCGAGGTGATCGTCCACGCCGTGGACGCCCTCGTGCACCGGGGCTGGCTCGGCATCGGCACGGACGACCGGCTGACCCTCACGGAACAGGGCCGTGAGGGCCTGACGACGGCGAAGGAACACATGGACCGGGTGCGGACGGAGTTCCTCGGCGACATCACGGAGGAGGAGTACGCGGCTGCGGTCGCCGTGCTCCAGCGCATCACCGACAACCTGGCCCAGGAGCCGGTGTAGCAGTACTGGGCCCAGCGCCGTGCGCAGGAAGTCGACCGGGCCGACTTCCTGCGCACTCACATGCGGGACCATACGGTCATGGAATTTCTCTGCTACCACCGCGACCGGACCGGTTCCCTGCCGCTGCGCCACGAACTGCTGGAAGACCACTGGTCCTACATGGACCGGTTCGCGGAGGAGATGATCGCCCGCGGCCCGACCCTCGACGACGACGGCGCGCCGACCGGCAGCATGCACATCGTCGACCTGCCCGGCCCCGCCGCCGCCCGTGCGTTCGCCTTCGAGGAGCCGGGCTACCAGGCCGGCGTCTACCGGGACGTGCTGCTGCGGCGGTGGCGCAACCTGCTCGGCCGCACCATGTGGGACTTCCCGGGCGGCCGGACCGGCGGCAACCGGTACCTGGTGCTCGGCCTCGGCACGGGCGAGGCGGCCGACCTCGCCGTCCCGGCCGACCGGGACGAACTGATCGCCTACGGGCCGCTGCTGTCCGACGACGGCGCCACCTGGCTCGGCACGGCGGCGCTGCTCCGCGCGCCGGACCGGGAGACGGCACGCGCCGTCCTGACCCCGGACCGGTACGCCCACATCGAGGTGCACGCCTGGCAGTTCGGCGGGCGGCGCTGACGACCCCGGGTGCTCGCCGACTACGAGCTGCACGGGGAGCCGCTTCCACGGGTCGGTCTCCGGTGGTTCTGGAACGCTTTCGCGCGGCGACCCGCCTGCACGGCCCGTCCTGATCAGCCACCTGAATCTCCAGACCACCCGTGGCTACGTCGCCGTGTTCGACGAGGACGTCGTGCGCCACTACATGGCCTACCTCGCCGAGCGGCGCGAGGTCAGGCCCGCCGAGGAGTACCGCGAGGCCACGACCGCCGAGTGGGAGGAGTTCGAGGAGCACTTCGACAAGCGCAAGGTCGAGCTCGGCTCCTGCGCCCGTCCCTATGGCACCCCCTGCCAGCACGAACACGCCTGCATCCGCTGCCCGATGCTCAACGTCAACCCCAAGATGCTCGGCCGGCTGAACGAGCTCGAAACCGACCTCCTCACCCGCCGCGAACGCGCGGAGGCCGAAGGCTGGTTCGGGGAGATCGAAGGTCTGGACCTCACCCTTGCGCTCCTCCGCTCGAAGAGGGACGAAACGGAGCGATTCACTCGCAGGCCCGTCATCGACCTGGGCATTCCCGCGCCACGAACAACCCCATCCCCACCGAAGACAGTTTGAATGCCGACATAGCCACGTTCGCCGCAAAGCGCTTTGCCCACTGGCCAGTTCATGTTCGTGAAGACAATCGCATCATGGGGTAGATCTGGAAGACTGCTGCCCGGCGCGAGCTGGCGTCAGGGCAGGGAACCTGGAGGAGGGGGAGAGCCGCTGTGGAGCCGGTCCTCATCGTTCTGATCATCTTGGTGGCGCTCGTCATCAGGACGTTGTTCAAAACGGTTTACATCGTTCGGGAGGCCAGCGCCGCCATCGTGGAGCGCTTTGGGCGCTACACCCGCACGCTAGACCCCGGTCTGAACTTCGTCATCCCGATCATCGACAAGGTTCGCTTCCGGGTCGACCTGCGTGAACAGGTCATGGCGGTTCCGCAGCAGCAGGTGGTCACGCAGGACAATCGACGCGTCGACATCGACATCTTTGTCTCCTACCAGGTGTCCGATGCAAGGGCCGCCACCTACGGCGTGACCAGCTACGTCCAGGCAATCGAGCAGCTCACGGTCGCCACGATGCGCCGCACCATCGACGGCATGGACCTCGAACGGGCCCTGAACTCCCGAGAGGAGATCACCATGGACCTGCTCGCTGCGCTTGATCGGGACACCGCCCGCTGGGGTATCCGGGTCCACCGAGTCGAGTGCAAGATGGGCGCACTGCCTACGCTCA
This sequence comes from Kitasatospora sp. NPDC059747, assembly GCF_042732955.1. NCBI lineage: Bacteria > Bacillati > Actinomycetota > Actinomycetes > Kitasatosporales > Streptomycetaceae > Kitasatospora > Kitasatospora sp. NPDC059747. Next base: position 2,891 of record NZ_JBHWGV010000225.1, read on the forward strand.
TCCAGGATCCGACACCGCAGCAGGCTCACGCTGACCGGTACAGGGGTCCCGTCGCCCCGACACATGGTGATGGGGTGGCGCCTGGTACGCCGCAATCGCCCGTGCGGTCGGGCATCGCCCCCGGGCACCGTCCGCTGCGGCAGGATGATCCTCGCCGTATCGGCCGCTACCGGCTGACGGCGGTACTGGGGCAAGGCGGAATGGGCACGGTCTACCTCGGCCAGTCGCCGGGGCAGCGCCTGGTCGCGGTAAAGGTCATCCGACGGGAGCTCGCCGAGGATACGACCTTCCGGAAACGCTTCGCCCGCGAGATCGAAGCCGCAGGCCTCGTCGGTGGGTTCCACACCGCGTCAGTGGTCGACGCCGATCCCCACGGCAACCCGCCCTGGCTGGCCACCGAGTACATCCCCGGCCCATCACTGCACGAGGTCCTCAGCCAGCAAGGGGCCCTGCCCCCGAGGACCCTGCACACCCTCGCTGTCGGCGTCGCCGAAGCGCTTGAGCGCATCCACGCCCGCGGCATTGTCCACCGCGACCTCAAGCCAAGCAACGTCGTCATCTCCAGCTCAGGACCCCGCATCATCGACTTCGGCATCGCTCGCGCCCTCGACAGCATCGGACTCACCAGTACCAACTATGTCCTCGGCACGCAGGGGTTCCTCGCTCCGGAACAGCTCACAGGCGCGCCGATCACACATGCCACGGATCTCTACGCCTTCGGCATGGTGTTGTGCCATGCCGCAGGAGCCGCGCCGCTCCCGGACGGCGAATCCCTGGAATCTGCTCTCAGCTTGTTACCCTCTCGGTTTGTCGGTGTCATCACCCGGTGCCTCGACCACGATCCCAGCCGCCGTCCGACTGCGACCGAAGTACTCGAACTGCTATCCCGAAGCGACCAGTCGACAGGCGATTGGTTGCCGCTCCCAGTGCGCACGATGGTTGACCTGTACAACCCTCTTGCCATCGCAGCACCTTGAAGCCCGCGCGCGTTCGATGGTGATCAATCTGCGGATTCGCCCTCCCAGTGGGCTCTGATCCGGTAGACCGCCTTGCGCGGCGCGAGTGCACCTGACGGACACCGTGTTGCATCGGAACCCAGGTGATCACCGGTGAGAGAACATTCGCCGCCGGACCGGCCCGCCGCATCGCCCGATTGAGTGAAGTACAGAGAAGCGCCCCACGTCGTAACCGTGGCGCTGCTGCTCGGCGTCAGGGCCTTCCGTCGGCTCCTCGTCGAGCGGGGCCGGGAGCGCGGAGTGGCGGCGGCCGCGCAGCCCGGTCGCGGCGGACAGGACGACGGGGGCCGCGGCCAGGGCGAAGCACACGGGCAGGGGCAGGCGCCCCACCAGCAGCCCGGCGCCGGCCGTCGCCGACGACGAGCCGGCGTTGAGGGCCGTGTTCACCCAGGCGCCCGCCTTGGTGCGCGTGCCCGGGCGGGCGCACTCGTCGGCGATCAGATACGCCGTCGTGACGGCCGGGGCCACGAAGAGCCCGCCCAGTGCCGCACCGACGATGAGCACGTAGGGGTGGGGCGACAGGCCGGTCGCCGCCAGGACGAGCCCCAGCGCGACCGCGAGCACCGACAGCCGGAGCCTGCTGGAGCTGCGCCACGGGACGGCGCCGTAGACGAGACCGCCGACGGCACTGCCCGCCGACAGCGCCGCCAGGACCCACGGCACCGCGTCCGGGACGTGCCGTGCGTCGGCGACCGCGATCACCAGGAGGTCCAGGGCTCCCAGCGCCATCCCCACACCCGCCGCGACGGCGATCGCCTGGCCCAGGCCGGGACGGCCGGCCGACCGGGCGGGCGTTCCGCCGTCCTCGGTCTTCCCCGCAGCGGCCCAGCCGCCGGCCGCCGGGGAGGTGGCCAGCGCGAGTGCTCCCGTCAACGCGAGGGCGGCGCTCACCGCGAGACCCACCGACGGCACGGCGACCTTCACCAGCACACCCACCAGCAGGGGTCCGGTGACGAACAGGAGCTCCTCGGCCACCCCGTCCAGGCTGTACGCGCGCTGCAGCAACCCTCGATCGGGGACGAGGGTGCTCCACAGCGACCTCATCACCGGCCCGAGCGGCGGCGTACTCGCACCGGCGGCCGCGGCCAGGACGCCCAGCACCGGCGCCGACGCGCCCGACCACGCGGTCGCCAGCGCCAGCGCGGTCAACAACGCCGCGTAGCCGGCGGCCATGACCGGCAGCACGCGGCGCGGACCGTACCGGTCCACCAGAGCGGCGCGGGCCGGAGAGAGAAAGACACTGGTCAGCCCGAACACCGCCATGACGCTGCCGGCTGCGGCGTACGAGTCGGTGGCCCGTCGGACCGCCAGGACCAGTGCCAGAGAAACCATTCCGTACGAAAGGCGGCCCAGCAGTGCCGCACCGAACGTCCGGCGGGCATAGGGGGTTCGCAGCACGGCCGCGTACGACCGTGCCGTGAGAGGCGAAGACATGAACGTGTTCCTCGGGAATGCGCGAAGACGTGTGCGTGGGCAGCAAAAGGCCGCGCCCGGACAGGACGCAGCGACGGCGGCTTCTACGCACAGAGGAGGAACATGCGGGCGAAGCTATCAGATCATGCAGCCGGAAGGGACCCCTCCCCCGCGATACGGGAGGGGTCCCTTCGTTGGCGTTCTCAGGCCTCGGTGCGGACGGCCGAGGAGTACAGCGGCCAGCCGTCCTGGTCCGGGCGGCACGTCACCTCGGCGAAGCGGCCGGACTCCCGCAGCAGCGCCGGCACCGTCGCGCCGTGCAGGTGCCCGTGCTCGACCACCAGCGCGCCGCCCGGCCGCAGCATCCCGGCCGCCGCCTCCACCACCTGCCGCACGACCCGCAGGCCGTCGGCGCCGCCGAACACGGCCTGGCGGGGCTGGTAGCGGCCGAATTCGTCCGGCACGTCGGCCGTGTCCGGCATGAACGGCGGGTTCGCGAGCACCAGGTCGGCCCCGGCCGCCAGGCCGGTGAGCGCGCCCGCCCGGTCCGCCGGGCCCTCGTGGACGGTCACCCCGGTGTCCCCGAGCGCGGCCCGACGGGCCGCGTTGCGGCGGGCGAAGTCCGCGGCGACCGGATCGAACTCGACCGCGTGCACCCGGGCGTCCGGCCGCGCGTGGGCGAGGGCCAGCCCGATCGCGCCGGAGCCGGCGCACAGGTCGACCACCGTCGGCGCCTGCGTCCCCGCGACGGCCTCCAGGCCGGCCGCGAGCACGAGCTCGCTGTGCACCCGCGGCACGAACACCCCCGGCCCGACGAGGAGTTCCAGCCCCCCGAACACGGCCCGCCCGGTCAGGTGGCCGAGCGGCACGCCGCCGGCTCTCCGGCCGACCAGGTCCCGCAACCGCCGCACCGATCTCCGGTCGAGCTCCCGCCGCGGATCCAGCCCGCCCGGCTCCACCCCGAGCACCCGCGCGGCCAGCTCCTCCGCCTCCCGCCGCGCGTCCGTCCCCACCGCGCCCTTCTCAAGTATCAGCACGGCCTCGTCGAGCAGATCCCCGAGCATCGTCGTCCCCATCCGTAGCCTCCAGGCCCCACCGCACGGCACCCACCGCCGCACGCTACCGCCAACTGTGCGGCCGCGGTGGCTAGGTGAGCGTCCAAATCTCTTGTCCGGAAAGGTGGTTGGACGCTCGGGATCCGACGGTCGGTCTGGAGTCCCGGCCGTTCGCCTGCCTCCGAAACATCATCTGCGTGCCCTCAAGCTCACTCGCATGAGCTCGATCAGAGCCTCACGGCTCGCGGAGTCGTCGGCTTGCGGTCGGCGAAGCGCGCGCAAACCGCGGCAAACCGCGACGTCGCGGGAGCCCGGGGTGGG
>NZ_JBHWGV010000226.1:0-4010 GCF_042732955.1 Kitasatospora sp. NPDC059747
CGGCCGCGGTGACGTTGGCCGCTGCGGCGAGCTCTGCCGGGGGAGCGAAACGACGCTCCTCCTTGAGCAGGTTGGCCAGGCTCTCGTTGCTCAACGACTTTCTCCTCTTGCTTCTTCATTGCGTCTTCCGGCGTCCTCCGGCTCCTGCCGGTTCGGACGTCGCCGGGGTGGGTCCGTGGCGGTGGTCCCGTGGCGGCGGTGCGGGGGACGGAGGCGGGTCCGGCCGGCCCGTACGCGACACGCTCGGCACGCGGGCTCCCAGCGCCCGAGCGGGCACTGACGGCGAACCACCCGGCCGCACCACGCTAGAGCCGGACCGCCCACCGGAACATGACGGGCGGTACCGAAAGGTCGGGCGGACGCGCCCCGCGCCGCAGGAGCAGCCCGGCCGACGGCGCCGGCGGGGTGCCGACCGGTTGCCGATGGGGTGCTGACAGGACGTTGACAAGACGTTGACGCGCGCGGGTGAGAATCGACCCATGAGCGGCCCGGTCCGGTCGTGGTGGCGCGAGGTCCGCGTGGCCGCGTCCTCCGCCGCTCCGGTTCCACAGCGTCACCCTGCTCCTCCGCGGCCCTCCCGGCCTCGGAGGACGGCGGCGCTCCGCAGACGGACAGCCCTGGTGTGACATGGCGACAAGCCCAACAGTGATCGATCTCGGTGACGCGGCAGCGCCGCACGTGCCGGACGTGCCGGACGTGCCGCTCGTGCTGCCCGTCCTGCGCGGCCGCGCGCGCGAGTCGGAGGTGCTCCGGCACCTGCTCGCCGCCGGGGGAGACGGCTGCGTCTCCGTCCTGCTCGGCGGAGCCTGGGGCAGCGGGAAGACGGAACTGCTGCGGGAGGCACTGGCCGGCGTCCGTGAGGACCCGGACGTCCTCGTGCTGTCGGCGGCGCTCGATCCGCTCGAACGCGAGCTCCCGTTCGGCATGGTCCGCCGGTTCTTCGACCACCTGACGCCGTGGGCCGAACCGGCACCGGCCGCGCTCTGGGCGTCCGCCCCCGAACCGGTGGCGCTCGACGACCTGTACCGGCGGTTGGTCCGGTCGACGGACGGCAGGCGCCTGGTGCTGGCCGTCGACGACCTCCAGCGGGCCGACGCCCGTTCGCTGCGCTGGCTGCGCTACGTGCTGCGGCGCGGTGCCGAGCTGCCCCTGGTCCTCCTCGCCACGCTCGGGGAGGAGGGGACGCACGCGAACACGGACGTCCTCGCCGACGTCGTGCCGCTGTTCCGGCACCGGATGACGCTGGGCGGCCTCGCCGAGGACGCGGTCGAGGCGCTGGCCGAGGACGTCCTCGGCAGGCACCCGGGCCGGTCCGTGACCACGGCCTGCCGGGAGGCCACCGGCGGCAACCCGCTGCTGCTCCGCGCCCTGCTGCGCGGACTCCGTGCCGCTGACCCGCACCACACTGACGTGCAGTACACCGGCCCGCAGCACACCGGCCTGCAGTACACCGGCCCGCAGCACACCGACCCTCGGCGCACCGAAGAGGACCTGGCGGCACGGATCACCGAGTACGTCCCGACCGACGTGGGCCCGGCCGTGCTCGCGCGGATGGAGGCACTGGCACCGCATGCCGCGACGGTGGCGACGGCCGCCGCCGTCCTCGGCGTAGGCCCGATCGGCGGCCCGAGCACAGGCCCCAGCGCAGATCTGAGCGTCGACCTGCTGGTCGAGGCCACCGGCCTCGCCGAACCGCAGCTGGCGGACGCCCTGCACGCACTGGTGCGGGCCGAGTACCTGACCCGCGCAGGGGAGGAAGGGACGGCCTTCGGCTGCGCGGCCCTCGCCGCGGCCGTGGCCTCCACCGTGCTGCCGAGCCGGCGGATGGCACTCCACCGCGGTGCCGCCCGCTTCCTGCGGGCGCGCGGTGCCTCGGCGCAGCGGATCGCCGTCCACCTCCTGCCCGGCCCCCGGGGCGAGGCGTGGGCACCGGAGGTCCTGGCCCGGGCCGCCGAAGGGGCGGCCGAGGAGGGCCGGACCGCAGCGGCCGCGGCGTACCTGCGGCGTGCGCTGCGGGAGGAGACCGGCGAGGAGTCACGGGCCGGGCTGCTGGCCTCGCTCGGCCGGCTGGAGCTCGCCTCCAGCGTTCCGGTGGCCGTCCGAAGCCTGGAGAGCAGTCTCCGGCTGTCCCAGGACCCGGTCGAGCGGACCGAGGTGGCGCGCAGACTGGCCGGCGCGATGCTGGCCGTGGACCGCTACCCGGAGGCGCTGGAGGTCCTCCGGCGCACCAGCGAACACATCCGGGAGGCGGACCCCGCCGACGCCCTGCGCCTGGAGATCGACCGCATCCACATCGCCCTGACCAACTTGGCCTCCGCCCCGGACGCCGTGGAGCGGCTGATGGAGCTGAACGTCCTCGATGCGCCGGACACCGGCGTCCGGCGGCCGCTGGCCGCGCTGCTGAGCCTGCGCGCGGCCATGGTCGGCCGGTGCCCGGAGGAGGTCGTGAGCCTCGCCGAACTGGCCCTGGGGGAGGGGGCGGACCCGCTGTCGGACGAGTCCTTCGTCTACTACGACGCCCTGGTCGCCCTGCGGGCGGCCGGCGAGACGGTGGCGGCGCTGGAGCACGCGGACGCCGCCGTGCGGCAGGCACGGGCCCGCGGCTCCGCGCTCGGTCGCCTCCAGGCGCTCAGCGTGCGCGCGAACCTGGCGGGACGGGTGGGGCGCCTCGCGGACAGCCAGGCGGACGCGGCCTCGGCACTGGAGGAACTGCGGGCGATCGACATCGGGCCGGCGCACAGCGTCGCCGTCTTCGCGACCGCGACGTCGATGGACTCGCTCATCCGGCGGGGAAGGCCGGAGGAAGCCGAGGATCTTCTCCGACGTGCCGGGCTCGCGGGTGAGTTGAACGCCAACTGGGTCAACGACCACGTCCTGATGGTCCGCGGCCGGCTGCGGGTCGCGCAGGGGCGGCTGGACGAGGGCCTCGCCGACTTCCTCCGGTGCGGTGAACGAGCACTCGCCCGCGGGATGTCCGGCCCCGGCTTCCACACATGGCGTTCGGAGGCGGCGCTGGTCCAGGCGGCGCTGCGGCGCGGCGCGGCGGCCCGGTCGCTGGCGGAGGAGGAGCTCGGACTGGCGCGGGCCTGGGGAGTGCCGGAGACGGTGGGCACCGCCCTGACCGCGCTGGGCGTGGTCCTCGGGGGCGTGGAAGGGCTGGAACTGCTGCGCGAGGCGGTCGGCCTCCTCGAAGACGCACCCGCACGCCTGCGGTACGCCCAGGCGCTCGTCGACTGCGGCATCCTCGCCCGGAAGGCCGGGCGACTGCCCGAGGCCCGCACCTGCCTGCAACGGGCCGCCAGCGTCGCCGACGAGTGCGGAGCGGCCCCGCTCGTGGACCTGGCACTCGCGGAACTCCGCGCCGTCGGCGACCGTCCGCGCACCCGCACGTTCCACGGGGTGAACGCCCTCACCCCGACCGAGCGGCGCGTCGCGGACCTCGCCCTTCAGGGCATGACCAACCGCGGGATAGCCCAGCACCTCTTCGTCGGCCTGCGCACCGTGGAGGTCCACCTCACCAACGTCTACGGGAAGCTCGCCATCGACGGCCGAGCGGGACTGGCCACGGCCCTGGTACCCCCGGCTCTGGCGGCGGACCAATGCCCCGCCCCACCACCGTCCCGGGCCGAGGCGTCCGGCACCTGACGCTTCTCCCGTCCGCCGGGGCGGCTCGGATCACCTGGCGGACGGGAGGGGGAATCGTCGTTCCACGGTCGTCCCTTGGGCAGCCCTCGTGCGGTTGCCCTCTGTCCATATCGCCCCGGTCACGGGCCCCGCCCCCGCCCGGGGCGGCACCCCACCCCCCCCGGCAAATTTACGGCCGCCCCCGGGGGGGTGCCCCGCAAGAGGGGGGCGCCCCCGCCGGCGCCCGGGGGGGCGGGGGGGGCGCCCCCGCCGCGCGCGCGGGCGCGCGCCCCCGCGCCCGCGCCCGCGCGCCCCCGCCCCCGCCCGCGGCGCGCCCCCCCCCCCCCGGCCGGGGTCTTCGACCGCGACGCGGCCCGGTCGCCGTT
>NZ_JBHWGV010000226.1:4020-6685 GCF_042732955.1 Kitasatospora sp. NPDC059747
TCGGGGGGTGCCCCTCTGACCAAATCCCCCCGGACCCGTCCCCGGCCCTAGCCGGGGACGTCACACTCTCCCGACGGACAATTGCTCGCCGGCACCTTGGTGACTGCCCGGATCCTGGCGGCCGCGAAGGCGGCGGCCCGGGCGAGCGGGAGACCGGCCGGTGTGGCGAGGCGCCGGGCGAGCGACCGGTGGTCGGCCAGCGCCCAGAGACAGGCGACGAAGGCGTGGTGGCCGCGCCACACCTCTCCGGTGTCGCCCACCACGGTGATCTCGCCGAGCGACGCGTCGTGGTCGAGCCCGGGGAAGAGCTCGTGGGCCTCGGCGGAGGCGGCCGCGACGAACTCCAGCGGGACGAGTTGCCGCTGCCCGCGCAGCCAGGCGGTGAGGCTGCGACAGAGCGGGCAGGCGGGATCGTGGAGCACGGTGAGCCACCGCACGGGCGGCGGTGCGTCCTGGCCGGCGGTCACGCCGGGCCCGGCGTGACGTGGCCCTGCGCCGGGACCGGCGGGCGCGACGATGTCATCGGCTCGCGCTCCTGCGTGCCCCGGCGGCGGATCCGGCTCAGCACGTAGACGTTTCCGAGGTGCATCGCCCCGAGCACCAGCAGCACGGTGCCGAGCTTGTACGAGAGCGCGTTGAAGACGCCCTGGACGTTGCCCACCTGCTCGTCGCTGCGCATCCAGAGCGCGACGAACCCGAGGTTGATCAGGTAGAAGCCGACCACGAGCAGGTGGTTGACGGCGTCGGCGAGCCGGTCGTCCCCGGCGAAGACGTCCGCCAGGAAGATCCGGCCGTTCCGGCTGAGCGTGCGGGCCACCCAGATCGTCACACCGGTGGCGATCGGCAGATAGACGGCATAGCTGACGACTGTGTAGTCCACGGGACTACTCCCCTCCGCGTTTCGAACGCGTTCAAAACCTTGTCGAGGAACACTGTAGCGCCACTTTGAACGTGTTCAATACCGGCGGGGGGGGGGTGATCTTCGGACGCTTGTGACTCCCTGGATGAGTGGATCCGACGTGACGGTGGTCGGCGCCGGGCCGGCCGAGGCCTCGGGAGCGTGCGGCCGGAGAGCCGGTCGGGCTGCTCAGGCCAACCGCCTCGCGGATATGGTGTGGCGGGTCCGCCGAGGCCATGAACGGGAGGGGCTCATGACGGTCGGGCATCGGTGGCTGCTGGACGAGACTCCCTGGCCCGAGCCGGCCACGCTGCTCTACGGCGAGATGGTGGAACTGGCGACGCCGCACCCGCCCGTCCCGGAACTGGGCCGGCTCGGGCCGGAGACCGTGGGCAGCCGTGGTGTGATCGTCGGGTGTGCCATTGCGCCGGACGAGCGCGACGGCCGGGTCGGACCGCTCTACTCGGTGGAGACCGAGGACGGCAGCCCCTGGAGGCTGCGGCCGGAGTTCCTGGTCTCCCGGGGAGGACTTCATCCCGGCATGCCGCCCCGTTATCGCAGCGACCTGCCCGAGGGAACCCGCGTCCGAATCCGTATGGAGTCGGACACCCCGGGCGCGACGGCGGATGCTGTCGGGGAGGTCACCGGGATCTGGTGGACGACGTCCTTGGAGCCCCCGAAGGGCTACATCGTGCAGGTCGGCGAGTACTCCCACTACGTGACCCCGCAGCAGACCGAGGTCCTCTGACTCGGCGAGGACCTGCCCGCGGTCACCTATTCGGATCCAGTCGCCCAACGGGAAGGACGGAGTCGACGTTCGAGGTCGCGCAGGTCCTTGGCGATGGACGAGCGGACCTTGCGCGCCATGATCGGCGCGGCCAGGCGGTAGTAGCCTCCGGCGTCGCCCCGCACCCGGATTCGGGCGAGGGTGCCGCCGGGGTGCGGGGCGAAGCGATAGGTGACGTGCATCGGCATCGGACCGGCGACCGAGACCATGTCCAGCAGCCGCAGCGGCTCGTACTCCGCCACGCGCAGCACGTAGTCGATGCGCTTGCCGAGGAAGTGCGCCGTACGGGTGACCTCGGCACCGACACCGAACCCGCCCTCGTCTGCCTCACGGGTCAGCCGGGCCTCGCGGATGCCCTGGGTCCACTCGGCGTCGTGGCGCCAGTCCATCGCATAGCCGGCCACCACGTCGGGCGGCAGCGGGATCACCCGTTCGGCGGTCTCGTCAATCGTCATGGTGCTGTTCGGGCCCTCTCCGGATCTCGGCGCACTCAGGCCTCACAACCAGGGTTGCGCCGACCGGCCGCCGGCGCTCGGTGGAAGGCGCTCGCCCCGGCCGGCACGGCGACCGGCGGACCGTGGCCGCCGTTTTGCCTCGGGAGTGGAGGCGGAGTAGTGTTCCCGAGTCGCTCGACAGGGAGCACCGGACACGCATCGGCGCGGACGGTCCCGGAGCGGCCAAATCCACGAAAGACACCACGTCCCGGTACGAAGCGGGTCGGGCTCGCCATGTGCGCGTTCGGCTCGATGCGTATTCGGTGTGCGCGTTTATCGGGATTGCATTCGGACTTCGGCCGGATTCGCTTTGCGGAGCGGGGATCGGCTAGAGTTTGGAACATCGGACGGGGCAACAGCGCCGAAAGACACCAGCGAATCGGACGAATGGAACTCCGGAAAACGGAGCGGAAAACATCTGATAAGCTGGAAACACGAAAGAACGAAGCGCCCGGAGGGCCCGCTGGAAGGCGGCTCGAAGGAAGC
>NZ_JBHWGV010000227.1:0-6616 GCF_042732955.1 Kitasatospora sp. NPDC059747
GCGATGATCGGCCTCATGACCCGCCGACTCACCGGCGAAAGCACCCCCACCTGGCGAGGAACATGAGCCACCGGGTCAGGGATGAAACGCCCAGTAACGCCCCTGCAGCTCCCGCAGCCGCGCCCGGCTGCGCTCCGCGAGCGCCGCGTCGCCCAGTTCCTCCGCGAGCTCGACCAGCAGGGTGTGTGCCTGGGCCTCCTTGGCGAACTGCTTCAGCTCCCTGGCCTTCCGGACGCAGGCGTCGGCGTGCTCGACCGCGAGATCGAACTGCCCGAGTGCGCGGTGCGCCCGAGCGCGGACGAGCGGGAGCTTCATCAGCATGTCGGTGTCCTCGGTGTCGACGGCCCTCGCGCGGGCCTCGTCGAGGACGGCCAGCGCCTCCTCCGCCCGGCCGTCCGCGATCAGCGCCTGCGCGACGTTGTAGCTCTGCACGATCTCGCCGTGGCCGTCGCCCCGCTTCTCCTCCAGGGCCAGCGTGAACCGCTCCACCGCCCGCGCCGTCCGCCCGTCGGCCAGGCACAGCAGCCCGTCCGTCTCGTACAGCACGCCCGCGAGCCGCCGGTCGGTCACCAGCGGCACCTGCTCCGCGGCGAGCGCCAACTGCTCGGCCGCGAGCGGGAACTCCCGCCGCTCGTAGTAGGCGCGGGCGAGCTGGTTGCGCATCCGGACGACGGCGTCGGGCTGGTTGTCCCACTGCGCCGACTCGACGCCGAGCCGGTGGGTGGCGATCAGGTCCTCGTAGTGCTTGCGGCCGTGGTACAGCGGCCACAGCGACTCGCAGAGCCGCCACACCTCGCCGTGCCACCCCTGCCCGGCCGCCGCCTCCACCACCGCGCGCAGGTCGGCCCGTTCGGCCTGGAACCACTCCAGGGCCGCCGCGTACGAGCCGAAGCCCGGCAGGTCGTCGCCGCTCGGCTCCTGCACCCGCAGCCGCGACCCCATCGCCCGGTCCGCCACCGACGCCCGGCCCCTGAAGTAGGCGACGATCCCGGCCAGGAGCTCGGCCCGGCCGGGCAGTTCGCGCGCACGGGCGTGGGCGTGCGTCCGGACGACGTCGTGCGCCTGGAAGCGCTCCTCCGGGCCGTCGTCGACCACGACGTCCAGCAGGTGCGCGCCGGACAGCTCGTCCAGGGCCTCGTCCGCGTCCTCGACGCCCGTCGCCCCGGCCAGTTCGGCCGACACGAAGGGGCCGGGATGCACGCCGATCAGGTGGTAGAGCGCCCGGGCGGGCGCCGAGAGCCGCTCGTAGACCGGGTCGTAGGTCCGGCGGAGGTTCCCCTCGTCGTTGTTCAGAATGGCCAACTTGCCGTCCCAGTCCGCTAGTTCGGCCACCACCTGGCCCACCGAGAGGCGGCTCCGGCCCAGCAGCTGGCTCCCGACCGCGTTGAGGGCGAGCGGCAGCCCCGCGCACCGCTCCACCAGTGCCGCGACCTCACCGTCGGTGCCGCGCCCGGCGCTCAGCCAGCCGCGCACCAGGGCGGCGGCCGCCGTCTCGTCCAGCCGCTCCAGCCGCAGCACCTCGGCGCCGTCCATCCGCAGCGCGTCCAGGCGTTGCCGGCCCGCCGCCACCAGCAGCCCGCTCGTCGGCAGCAGAGCACGGACCTCGGCGGCGTGCTCGACGTTGTCGAGGAAGACCAGACAGCGCTGCCCGGCGGTGGCCGTCCGGAACTCCCCGAACCGCTCCGCCTCCACGTCCGGCACACGGACCCCGAGGGCTCGCAGAAAACCCTCCAGCACCCCGGCGAGGTCCACCGCGGCCCCGTGCCGGTAGGCCTTGAGGTCGGCGTACAGGACACCGCCCGGGAACTGCGCCGCCTGTTCGGTGGCGAACTTCGCCACCAGCTCCGTCTTGCCGACGCCGGCCAGACCGGTGAAGACGACGATCGCCGGCCCGTCCCGCCCGGCCCGGCCCAGCGCACCCGTGAGAGCGGCGAGTTCGCGCTCGCGGTTGACGAAGGTCCGGCGGGGCGGTCGCACCTGATGCGGGATCCGGCGCTGCGGCTCCAGGTGGACCGTGACGTTTCCGCCCTGGATCACGTTCCCGTGCACCGTGCCCGAAACCCTGTTGGACACCTCGAAGCCGTCCACCCGTCCGCTCCCTCCGCCGGCCCGGGCCCAGCCTACGGCGTGCCGGCCCCCGCCACCTGAATCCGGCTCAGGCCGCCTGGCAGGTCGGGCACCAGAACAGGTTGCGCGCCGCGTGCGACTCCGTCCGCACGTCCGTGCCGCAGACCAGGCAGGGCATCGCGGCGCGGCGGTAGACGTAGACCTCGCCGCCGTGGTCGTCCACGCGCGGCGGCCGGCCCATCGCCTCGGGGGTGTGCTCGGGCCGGACGGTGTCGATGCGGCCCGCGCCGACGCCCTCGCGCATCAGCCCGACGAGGTCCGCCCAGATCGCGTCCCACTCGGCCCGGGTGAGGTCCCGGCCGGCCCGGTGCGGGGCGATGCCGTGCCGGAAGAGCACCTCGGCGCGGTAGACGTTGCCCACCCCGGCCAGCACCTTCTGGTCCATCAGCAGGGCCGCGACCGTCGTCCGGCTGGCCGATATCCGGTGCCAGGCGGCGTCCGGGTCGGCGTCGGCGCGCAGCGGGTCCGGGCCGAGGCGCGCGGCGACGGCGGCCTTCTGCGCGCCGGTGACCAGCGCGCAGGTGTTGGGGCCGCGCAGGTCGGCGTGGGCGTCGTCGTTCTCCAGGCGCAGCCGGATCAGCCCGACGGGCTCCGGGGCGGGCCCGGCGCCGAAGGCGAAGCCGCCGTAGAGGCCGAGGTGCACGTGGACCCACGCGCCCTCCTCGAAGCCGAGGAAGAGGTGCTTGCCGACGGCCTCCGCCCCGACCAGGACCTGCCCGTCGATCAGCTTGGCGTCGTCGGCGAAGCGGCCCTGCGGGCTGGACACCCGGACGGGACGGCCGCCGAAGGCCGTGGTGTTCTCGGCCGCGAGGCGGTGGATGATGTGGCCTTCCGGCACGGGCTCGGCTCCCCTGGGACGGATCAACTCGACCCGTCCATCATCGCAGCCGCCCCCGACATCCCCGCGATCCCGCAGGTCGGCGGCCCGGCCGGCTCAGCGGACCGGCATCCCCGTGAGCCGGGCCAGGATCACCCGGTCCAGCTCGGCGGCCGTCGCGGCGACGTCCAGGTGCGAGTTGTCGATGATCGGCAGCCCGGAGTTGTACCAGCCGGCCATCCGCCCGTGGATGCGGGCGACCTCCTCGTCGCCCAGCCGCCGGTTGCCGCTGCGCCGGGCGTTGCGGCCGAGCACCGAGTCGAGGCTGGGCAGCAGCACGACGGGCAGCATGCCGGGGCCGATGTGCCGCTTCCAGCCGCCGAGGCCGATGGCCGGGCGGTCGGGGAAGACGGCGTCGTCGATGATGCAGGAGATGCCGTTGGCGAGGTAGTTGCGGCAGGCGAAGCCGCAGGTGCGGCGGGCCAGCCGGTACTGGGCCTCGGAGGCGTTGTTCCAGCCGGACTGCGGGTTGGCGAAGCCGGACTGCACCCACTCCCGGACGTCGTCCAGGCTGATGTGCGCGGTCGGGGTGTGCCGCCGCTCGGCCCAGTACCGGGCGACGGTGGTCTTGCCGGCGCCGGCGGGCCCGATCAGCAGGACGGCGATCGGCCCGGCGGGCGCGTGCCGCTGCGGCGGGTGGGCCGGGAGCTGGACGGGCGCGCCGGAGGGCAGGACGAAGTGCCCGGTGGCCCCGGCCGGCATCGGCGCGGTGGGCGCGGGAGCCGGCGCCGGGGCCGGAGCCGCGGGCACCGGCGCGGGCGGAATCGGTGGCGGAACGCGCCCGCCGAACGGCACCGGTCCGGGGGACGAAACGGCCGTCACGGCCCCGGCGGCCGGCCGGACCGGCGGAGCGACGGGATGAGGCGGCACCTGCCCACCCCCGGCGTACTGCGTCACGGTCACCTCCCGACTTCTCCCAGCGGGGACACTACACGGCGGCCCGGCGACGGGCACAGTCCGCCGCCGGGCCGCCGCCCGCCCTCGGGCCGGCCGGAACGCACGGCACCGGCCCGGCCCGTCCGACCGGCCGTCAGCGCGTGGTGAGCTGCTCCGCCAGGGCGCGCAGGGCGAGTTCGTACGAGCCGAGCCCGAACCCGGCGATGGTGCCGGAGGCGACGGCGGCGATGACCGAGGTGTGCCGGAAGGCCTCGCGCGCGTACGGGTTGGAGATGTGCACCTCGATGAGCGGCGCGGTGCGCTGCGCGGCCGCGTCCCGCATGGCGTACGAGTAGTGCGTGAACGCGCCCGGGTTGATCACCACGGGCACCTTGCCGTCGGCCGCCTCGTGCAGCCACTCGACCATCCGCTGCTCGGAGTTGGTCTCGTGGACCTCGACCTCGAAGCCGAACTCCGCGCCGAGCGCCGTGCAGCGCTCGACCAGCCCGGCGTACGAGGTGGCACCGTAGACGTCCGGCTCACGGCTGCCGAGGCGTCCGAGGTTGGGGCCGTTGAGCACCATGACCCTGGTCACGCCGAGACCTCCGCGTAGGCGGCGACGAGCAGGGACGGGTCGGGGCCCTCCAGGACGGAGGTCTTGCCGAGGCCGTCCAGGACGATGAAGCGGATCAGGTCGCCGCGCGACTTCTTGTCGATCTTCATGGCGTCCAGCAGCTTCGGCCAGGCGTCCGCCCGGTAGGTCAGCGGCAGGCCGACGGAGGCCAGCACGGCGCGGTGCCGGTCGGCCGTCTCGTCGTCCAGCCGCCCGGCCAGGCGGCCGAGTTCGGCGGCGTAGACCATGCCGATGGAGATCGCGGCGCCGTGCCGCCACTTGTAGCGCTCGTTGCGCTCGATGGCGTGGCCGAGGGTGTGGCCGTAGTTGAGGATCTCCCGCTGACCGGACTCCTTGAGGTCGCCGGAGACCACGTCGGCCTTGACCTGGATGGCGCGCCGGATCAGCTCGACGGTGTGCGGTCCGGCCGGCGTCTTGGCGCCCTCCGGGTCGGCCTCGATCAGGTCGAGGATCGCCGGGTCGGCGATGAAGCCGCACTTGATGACCTCGGCGAGGCCGGAGACGTAGTCGTGCTTGGGCACGGTCTCCAGCGTGCCGAGGTCGGCCAGGACGCCCACCGGCGGGTGGAAGGCGCCGACCATGTTCTTGCCCTCGGCGATGTTGATGCCGGTCTTGCCGCCGACGGCCGCGTCGACCATGCCGAGCAGCGTGGTCGGCATCGACACCCAGCGCACGCCGCGCAGCCAGGTCGCGGCGACGAAGCCGGCCAGGTCGGTGGTGGCACCGCCGCCGAGGCCGACGACGACGTCGCTGCGGGTGAACCCGGTCTGCCCGAGCACCGACCAGCAGTACGCGGCGACCTCGGCGCTCTTCGCCTCCTCGGCGTTGGGCACCTGGAGCGCGATCGCCTCGTAGCCCTCGGCGGCCAGGTCCTCGCGGACGGCGTCGGCGGTGGCGGCCAGCGCCTCGGGGTGGATGAGCGCGACCCGCTTGGCCCGGGGTCCGATCAGCGGCGCCAGCTCGCCGAGCAGCTGGTGCCCGATCAGCACGTCGTACGGGTCGTGGCCGGCGCTGCCGCCGACGTGAATCCTGACGATGTCAGTCATGGGTGGTCTTCAGCTCCAGTGCTTCCAGTACGGCGTCCGCGACTTGCTCGGGGGTGCGGCCCGCGGTGTCGACGACGGCGGTGGCCACCTCCAGGTAGAGGGGGCGGCGGGCGTCCATCAGCTCGCGCCAGCGGGCCCGCGGGTTGACGGCCAGCAGCGGCCGCGGGGCGTCCAGCCCGACCCGCTTGACGGCGTCGCCCAGCGGGACCTCCAGGAACACCACGGGCAGCTCGCGCAGCAGCGCGCGGGTGGCCTCGGCCATCACCGCGCCACCGCCGAGCGCGAGCACCCCGTCGTGGCCCTCGGCGGCCGCGCGCACCGCGCGGCCCTCCAGCTCGCGGAAGTGCGGCTCGCCCTCGTCGATGAAGATCTCGGGGATCGGCTTGCCGGCCAGCACCTCGATGTCGGCGTCGGTGTCGCGGAAGCCGACGCCCAGGCGCTCGGCCAGGGCCCGCCCGACCGTGGACTTGCCGCTGCCGGGCGGGCCGACCAGAACGACGACAGGCCGGATCATCGGATGATCAGGTGGTCGAGGTAGCCCTGCACGTTGCGGCGCGTCTCCGAGACGTGGTCGCCGCCGAACTTCTCGTTCACCGCGTCGGCCAGCACCAGCGCCACCATCGCCTCCGCCACGATCCCCGCAGCCGGCACCGCACACACGTCCGAACGCTGGTGGTGCGCCTTCGCCGGCTCACCCGTACGCACGTCCAGCGTCTGCAGCGCCCGCGGCACCGTCGCGATCGGCTTCATCGCCGCACGCACCCGCAACAGCTCACCCGTCGACAGACCGCCCTCGGTGCCGCCGGAGCGGCCGGAGGTGCGCTTCACACCCTCCGCCGTCGGCACGATCTCGTCATGCGCCTTCGAACCCGGCACCCGCGCCAGCTCGAAACCGTCCCCGACCTCGACACCCTTGATCGCCTGGATCCCCATCAACGCAGCCGCCAGCCGCGCGTCCAGCCGCCGGTCCCAGTGCACATGCGAACCCAGACCCACCGGCACCCCGTACGCCAGCACCTCGACCACACCACCGAGCGTGTCACCGTCCCGGTGCGC
>NZ_JBHWGV010000228.1:0-6494 GCF_042732955.1 Kitasatospora sp. NPDC059747
TGAAGACCGACCCGGAGGCGGCGGCGCTGACGCTGCGCACGGCGATGAACCTGATCCACCTGTACGCGGTGGTGTCGGAGCCGTTCGTCCCGGCCCCCGCGGCGGCGATGCGCGGCGCGGTCGCCGTGGCCGACGACTCCCCGGCGGGGGGCCCGCGCGGGGGGGGCCCGGCGGAGGGGCGGGGGCGGGGCCCGGGGGCCCGGGCGGGGGCGCGCGGGCCGCGGTTTCTCCTCCGGGCGTGTCGGAGACCGCCGCAGTGGGAAAACGGCTCGTTGCCACCCGTTGTCCAGGGGGCGGGAAGGAGGCGGCGATGCACGGGCGTGCGCTCTCGGCGCAGGAGCGGCAGGTGCTCGCGGAGATCGAGGCGGGGCTGCGGGCGACGGACGGGCGGCTGCACCGTCGGCTCAGCACGATGAGGCCCCGGATGTCGCCGTGGTTCCCGGTGGCCCGGGTGGCCGGGCAGGTGCCCATGACGGCGCTGATGGTGCTGGTGGCGCTGTCGTTCATCGTCCTGCGCGCGAGCATGCAGGCCCCTTCGGCCGTCGACCTCACGGCCGTCGGCCTCGTGTGGGCGGCGGTGCTCGTCCTGCTGTCCGCACGCGTCGTCGCAGGCCGTCGCAGGCGGCGGGGGCGCTGACGGGCCGGCGCGTCAGCGCTCGGGAACCCGCCGACGACGGGTGGAGCGAAGGTCGCTGACGACGGGTCGTTCCGGCCGCCGCGAATCCCGCGCGTGTTCGGCCGCCTCACCCGATCCGGCGAACCGGGCGGTGCGGTGCGCCGAGTCGTTCGCGGGGGGCTGGATACTCCGGGATCACGTGCGTGCCCACCACATCGTGCCGGAGGGGCCGCCGCACGCCTCCACCCCCGTCCGGAAGGACCTCCGTCCATGCACCCGATCCCCGGCCCCGGCCGCCCCGACGTCGAGCAGGCCGCCGCCAGGTCGACCACCGCGACCACCGTCATGCCGCCCCCTGTCTTCGTGCCCGATCCGGAGGAGGCCGGAGCCGACGGGTACACGTGGCCCGGGCTGGACGAGGAGTTCACCCGCGAGGTCGTCGCGATCGCGCGGAAGTCCGAGGGGCGCGAGCTGGCCGAGTCCCAGGTCTTCGAGATCGTGCGGGCGCAGCCGCAGGCGCAGGGGCTGCCGCTGCGTCTGCGTTCGCACCTGCGTCGCGAGCTGGACGCGTTCGTCGCCTCGTACCACCGGGTGATCGAGACGGTCGTGGCCGCCTGGGAGCACGACCGCGGACTGCGCGAGGTCGTGACGGTTCCGCAGGCCCTGCACGACCACGTGGCCGCCGCCCGTGACACGCGAGTGCACCTGCTGCGGATCGACCTGCTGCCCCAACCCGACGGCACGCTCCGGGTGTTGGAGACCAACGCCAACTGCCCCGGCGGCCTGCCCGGCGCCGGCCGGGGCCGCACGGCCTGGCGGCCGCTGCTGGACCGGCACGGCATCAGCCTGCCGCCCCCGCTGCCCGCCGACGACCCCGCCTGGCCGGGGAGTTGGCTGGTGCGCGTCGCCGAGCAGCACACCGGCACCCGGCCGGAGACCGTCGCCCTGCTCTGCCCGGACGGCAGTTACCGCGCCGACACCCGCGACTACGACACCGCCCTGACGGCTCTCGGCGTCCGCGTCCTCCACGCGGACCCGCGCGAACTCGTGGCCGACGGGCGCCACGGCGTCACCCTGCACGGGGAACCGGTGCGGCACGCGTTCGCCAAGGTCGGCATCCAGGACCTGCTGCGGATGGGCGACGGCGCGGCACCCTACCTGGAGGCCGTGCGCGAAGGCGGCCTGTTCGTGCAGAACGGGCTGCGCGGACGCCTGATCGGCGACAACAAGCTGTGCCTCGCGGTGCTCTCGGACCCGCGCTTCGCACACCTCTTCGATCCCGCCGACTACCGGCGGGTCCACCCCGCCGTCCCGTGGTCGCGCAACCTCGCGCACTGCGACGCCGCGACCCTCCGCGCCGTCGTCCGGGACCGCGAACGCTACGTCCTCAAGCGGCCGTTGGACACCCGCGGCCACGGTGTGGTGATCGGCCGGGAGACCGCCGAGGGGTCGGCCTGGGAGGCGGCCGTCGGCCTCGCGGGCGCCGAGGGGTGGCTCGTCCAGGAGTACGTGACCAGCCCCCACCTCCACGGTGTCGTGGACGGGCCGGCCCCCCGCCACGACGTGGCGCTGGGCGCGGTCGACGGCCGTCTGGTCTCCGCCTTCGCCCGCGCCAGCCACGGGGAGCGCCACAACGTCGCGGGCTCCGGGCGGCCGCACCCGGTGTACCTGTGACCCGGGCGCCGGGGCCTCCGCTCCGGCCGGCGCTCACGCCTCCGGTCCGGCGGGTGCTCACGCCTCCGCGAGGCGTCTGATCCCGTCCAGGGTCGTCCGCATGCCCTGCCGCAGCATGCCCAGCCTGAGCGCCATGATCTCCTCCTCGCGCCCGGGCTCGGCGGCGATGGCCCGGCTCAGGTACGAGCTGCCCGCGCCGAGGGTGACGGAGTGCCGGAGCCGGGTGCCGTCGCCCTCGGGTTCGAGGTCGAGCCGCCAGCGGGCCACCGGCCGGTCGAAGCCGCCCTTGAAGCCGCGGACGTCCCAGCCGAACGCCCGCTCCGGCCGGTGGTCGGCGATCCGCGAGACGGTCTCCCACTGCCCGAGGAGCTCGTTGCGGTTGCGGCCGACGAAGGTCGCGCCGACGGCCGGCCCGGTGGCGCCGTCGAGCCACTCGGCCTCGTACAGCTCCCCGCCGAACCTGGTCGGCACGGTGATGTCGCTGACCAGGGCCCAGACCCTCGCGCACGGCGCCGCGACGTACACGTCCAGTTCGACCGTCGGGCCGTCCACCAACCGCACCATCGTCGTCCTTCTTCCCCTGCCGCACCGTTGCGACGTCGGCCACCCTAGTGCTGCCGGGCGGCGCGGCTCTACCGATCGGTAACCGGTTTCGTGCGGACGGCCCGTCCCGCCGCCGTCCGCGGTTGGCTTGTGGGGCGGGCCCGTTGGGGTTCGAACTGCTTCCGTGCGTCGCTGCGAGGGCCCCGGGGACGGGTTGTCAGAGAGGCCTGCCAGGATGCTCCCATGCTCGTCACCCATCCTGACCTGGGCCTGGCCCGACCCCTGCCTCCACCCGCGCTGAGCGGGGAGTTCGAGGTGCACCTCACCGTGGAGCCGGGCGCCGTCGACGCGCTCGCCGAGTGGGCCGCGGCCAACGGCCTGACGTACACGCACATCCTGCTCGCCCGCGGCGCCGCCGTGTCGCAGCCGATGCTCAACCTCCGCGCCTCCGGCACGCTCGACGAGGTCGCCGCCGCGGCCGCCCGCACGGCGCGGCGCCTGACCGACGCGGGCTTCGCCGTCCTGCGGGCCAAGGTCGAGGCCACGCCCTGGGCCGACGGCGTCCCCGCGACGGACGGCGAGGCCGCGCAGCACGGGCCCGGGCGGTACTTCGAGCACCACGTCAAGCTGCTGCTCGTCCCCGGCGAGGACACCGTCCGGCTGGCCGCGCTCGCCGTGCGGCACGGCGCGCACCTGTCGCGCAACGCCCGCCGGGTGCGCGCGGACGGGCTGCGGGAGCAGTTCGTCACGCAGCGCTGCCGCCTGGTGGGGCTGGCCACGGCCGGGCGGCGGCTGGACGCGCTGCTGGGCGAGCTGGCGGTCGACGGGCGCGAGGTCGTCTCGGTGGAGCGGGAGTTCGTCGCCGTGGACAGCGACGAGGCGCTGGACAGCGGCTGGATCACTCAAGAGCAGTGCACCGAGGGCCGGAGCACTGGTGGAAGGGCCGCCGGGGGCCGGGTCGCCCCGCGGCGCGCGGAAGGAGCAGCACGATGACCGAGGACCGCACCGCGACGTGGGAGGACCTGCCGTACGGGCCCTGGGAGGACGTGGTGCTGCCGAAGCAGCCTCCGTCCGAGGAGGTCCGCGCCGAGCAGGACCTGCCCAGGAGCCTCCGGCCGATCGACGACGAGACCGTCACCCAGCAGCCGGTCTTCGACCCCGCCTTGGCCGGCTACGCCCGCGCGCTGCGCCCCAGCGAGCCCGCTTTCGCCGACCCCGCGGTGGCCGCGCGCTGGCTGGCGGCCCGGCGCGAGGCGCTGAACACGGTGCTGTCCGCGGTCGCCCGCTCCGCCTGGGCCGAGCACCTGGTGCTGCGGGGCAGCGTGCTGCTGCGCGCCTGGTACGGCGAGGAGGCGCGCGAGCCGGGCGACCTGGACTTCGTGGTGCGGCCCGTGGAGTGGCAGCTGGAGGACGAGCGGACGGGCCGCATGCTCGACGAACTCGCCGCCTCCGCCGACGAGTCGTCGTCGTCCGGGGCGGGCGCGTGCGGCGTGCGCCTGCACGCGGACCGGGCGGTCGCCGACGAGATCTGGACGTACAGCCGCGTGCCGGGCCGGCGCCTGGTCCTGCCGTGGACGGCGCCGGGCGTGCCCGAGGGCACCGTCCAGCTGGACTTCGTCTTCACCGAGCACCTGCCGGCCGAGCCGCGGCAGGTCGAACTCCCCGGCGTCGACGGCCCGCTGGTCGCCGCCACGCCGGAGCTCTCGCTGGCCTGGAAGATCCTCTGGCTGATCTCGGACAACCACCCGCAGGGCAAGGACCTCCACGACGCGGTCCTGCTCGCCCGCACGGCCCGGGTCCCGTACGAGCTGCTGCGCGACGTCTTCCTGCGCTCGGAGGAGAACTGGGCGTGGTGGCCGGTGCTCCCGGACGCGATCGCCGAACTCGACGTCGACTGGGACGAGTTCGCGAAGGACCACCCCGCCTTCACCGAAGCGGTCGAGGCGTACCCGGCCGAACTGCTCGCCTCCCTCGCCCCCACCTTCGCCGGACGCGGCGAGTACGCCCTGCGCGCGCTGTGGATGGCCCCCGTGGTGGACGGCCTGCGGGAGCTCATGGCCCGCGAGGGCCTCGACGCGGTCCTCCGGCACCTGAGCGAACGCCGCACCCGGCCGGAACGCCTCCTGATGGTGGCCTCCGAGTTGCTCGACGGCGACCTTGAGCGCGCCCACCAGGCCGTGATCACCCACCTGGACGACCCGGCGGACCCGCGCCTCAAGAAGCTCCAGGAGACCTACACCCGCCTCGCCACCGACCGAGCGGCCCCCACCGCTCCGTAAACCGGTGGCCGGCGCGGTGCGGTCAATCGTCAGGGTGTTGACGCGTTGTATATCCGCCCCTGCGAGCGTTCGGACGCCCTGTCATACCTGAGCAAGGAGCGTCATCGGTGTTTCGAACGACCATGGTCCGCACCGCTGTCACCGGCGCGGCTGTTTCACTCTCGGTGCTGGGAGCCCTCGCCGTGGGCATGGGGGATCCCGTACGGCCGACCTCGCCGGCCCCGGCCTGCGACGGGTCCGCCGTCGTGCACTGCGCGGCGGGCCACATCATCTGGAACGGGACGGGGCTCCTTCCTTCTCCCGACCCGCAGCCGTAAGGGTTCCGGCGGCGGTCGCCAGCGCGGTGAGGAGCGGTTGCGCGTCGGCCGTCGCCCGAGGACCCAGCCGGCCGAGCAGCAGGCGCGCGCTCGCCTCGTGACCCCGGGCCGCGCCGTGGTCGCCGCGGGCGGTCAGCGCGTGGGCCAGGACCAGGTGGGCGAGGGCGCGTTCGCGCTGTCGCCCACCTTCGTCCGCGAGGTCCAGGGCCCGCTGCGCCTGGTGGACGGCCTCGTCGGCCCGCCCGAGCAGGCGCAACACGTCGGCCAGGCGGCTCCGGGCGGCCGACTCGCGGTCGAGGTCGCCGGTGAGGCTCGCGCCGTCGATGCAGGAGCGCAGGTGTGCCGCGGCGTCGTCGAGTCGCGCCGACTCCTGGTAGGCGAGGCCGAGGACGTAGTGCACGTAAGCGGTCATCGCGGGGTCGGCCGCCGCGCCCGGTGTCGCGAGGATGCCGCGGCAGGCCGATGCCGCCCCGGCGGCGTCACCGCTGCGGATCCGGGAGAGGGCCGCGTTCGCGCTGCTCGCCACCTCGCCGGAGCGGTGCCCGAGTTGTCGGGCGAGGGCGGCCGCCTCGTCGAAGGCCGTGATCGCCTCCTCGTGGCGGCCCTCGGCCTGGGCGATGAGGCCCTGATCGTTGAGGGCCTGCCGGAGGATGGCCCGGTCGCCCGCCTCCCGGCAGGCCCGGGCGGCCAGTCGGGCCTGGGCGTCGGCCTCGTCGAGCCGGGCGCGGGCCAGCAGGATCGTGCAGAGGAGGAAGCGCGACCGGCCCTCCGCCGTGCCGGCGTGGTCGCGGTCGTGGTCGCCGCACGCGACCGCCGCGTCGACGAGCAGGCGGGCCGCCTCCTCGGCCCGGCCGCCCAGGGCGCCGAGGCCGAGCGGGGTGAGGGCGATCAGCAGGTCGGGGGGCGGGCGCCGGGCGGCCCCCGGGGGCCGGGGGCCCCGCGCGCCCGCCGCGGGCCCGCGCGGGGGCGCCCCGCTCGGCGACCACCCCGCGGTCACCACCGGCCGGCCCGAGGAGAGCGCCGGCACCGAGGTGGACGAGGCCGCCCTGCTCCGGATCGCCCTGC
>NZ_JBHWGV010000229.1:0-6459 GCF_042732955.1 Kitasatospora sp. NPDC059747
TGTGTTTGGGTGGGGGTGTTTTTTTTTTGTTTTCTCCCGCCGGGCGCGCGGGGGGGGGGGGGGGGGCGGGCGCCGGGGGGGGGCCCCCCCCCCCCGCCGCCCTGCGCCGCCTCGGCGGGCCCGGGGGGCGCCGCAGGCCCGGGGTGCACCGGCGCACCGGGCAGGCCGCCCAGGCCGGGGCCGCCCGGGGCCAGCATGGTCGGCGCGTACTCCACGGCCGGACCGGCCGGGGGCGCGGCGGGCGGTGCCGAGGGGGTGGCCGTCTCGGGGGCGCCGGGCAGGCCCATCAGGCCCGGGACGCCGCCCTGCGGGGCCAGCATGGTCGGTGCGTACTCCACGGCGGGACCGGCCAGCGGCACGACGGGCGAGGCGGGCGGTGCCGCCGGGGCGGGCGTCTCCGGCGCACCGGGCAGGCCCATCAGCCCCGGCATCGCCTCCGGCGGCGCCAGCAGCGTCGGCGCGGGCTCGGCCACCGGAGGCTGCACGGGAGCAGGTGCGGGCGCGGGCGCGGATTCCGGGGTGGGCGCGGACGGTGCCGGGGGCAGGCCGGGGACGCTCCTGGGCATCAGCGCGGTCGCGGCCTCGGAGCCGGCCGGCGGGGGCGCGTCGGACGGCTCGGAGCCGAGCGTGCGCAGGCCCTCGGGCATCAGCATGGTCGCCGCCTCGGAGCCGGCCGGGGCGGGCCCCGGCGGGACCGGCGGGGCCGACTGCACCTGCGGCGGGACGGACGGCTCGTCGTGGCCGGGCGGCGGGGCGAGCATGGTCGGCGCGTCCCCGGCGGGCCGGTCGGAGACCGGCGGCGCGACGAGGACGGCCGGCGGCGGCGTCGGCGGCCCGGTCGGCGGGGCCCACGAGGCGGCCTCGGCCGGGAGGCCGGTCGCCTCGGGCACGAACTGCTCGGCCGGCGCCGGAGCAGGAGCAGGAACGGGCGCCGGGGCCGGGGCCGGGGCAGCAACGGGCGCCTGGGCCTCGCCCAGCCGCTCCGCCTCCGCCGCGATCGCCGCCGCGCCCGCCTCCTGCAGCCACTGCGGCGGGCTGAGCAGGAAGGACGTCGCCTCGACGGGCCCGGGCGCGGGCTTCGCCGCCCCCGCCGGGTTGGCCGCGACCGGCCGCCCGTACACCTCCTCGTACTGCCGGACGACCTCGTTGACCGGCAGCGCGGGCCAGAGCGTGCTCGCGCCGGAGTCGCGGGCGATCACCAGCCGCGCCCCGCCCGTCGGGCCGCCCTCCTCCGGGGTCCCGTCCGCCGGCTGCACCGCCCAGCAGACGAAGCCCAGGTCGAACTCCCGGACCCGCACCTCGCGCTGCTGCGACCCCGGCACCCCGCCGTTGATCCACTCGTCGGCGAGCTCATGCGCCTGCGCGTACGTCACCACGCCCGGTTCACCCCTGTCCCCATCCTCGTCGTCCCCGTCGTCCCCGTCGTCCCGGTCACTCGCCCGGGACGGCCCGGGCGAACCCGCCGTCCACCATCAGCTCCGCGACCGTCTCCAGCTCGGGCGGACTGCCCGCCAGCCGCAGCAGGAACTCGTCGAAGTCCTCGCCGCAGGGCAGCAGCAGCCGCTCGACCCGGTCCTCCGGGGCCTCCGGGAGGCCGGTGTCGCGGGCGTCGTCGTACAGGTGGAACCAGACCGTGCCGATCCGGTCGCCGCGGACCTTGAGCGCGACGATGCCGCCCTGGGCGTAGGCGATGCCGAGGTAGTCCTTGGTGAGGTGGTCGCGCAGGCACTTGTTGGCGTACACGACGTCCGCCGTCCCGTACTCCTCGGTGAGGGTCAGGAACGGCTGGTCGAGCAGCATGCCCAGCTCGGTGTCGAGCGCGACGCCGACCGGGGCGCGGCCGCCGCCGAGCTTGAGGAAGCTGCGGTAGGCGCCCGGCAGCCGGTAGCCGAGGCGGTCCTCGGCGCGCTGGAGCAGGTCCTCCGGGACGCTGATCGGGTCGCTGCCGTCCAGGGCCAGCGGGAAGTGCACCGGCCGGCGCTCCTGGAGCGGGCGGGTGCCGCGCTGGCCGTGGTCGGCGCCGGAGGTGGCGAGGCCGCCGTGGTGCCGCAGCAGGGCCTTGACCTCGACCGGGACGAGCTCCATCCGGCGCCAGCCGGGGGCGGCCCGGCCGGCGACGTGGTGCCAGGTCCAGCCGGGCGGGGTCGCGACGGCGGTGTGCAGGTCGGCCCAGAGCGGGTGGCCCTCGGTGAACAGCGCGGCGTTGGCCGAGACGTAGTCGGTCAGCCGCAGCTCGTCCACGCCGAGGCCCTCCGGCGGGTCGGCGACCTCGGCCGCCGCGGCGGCGTACGGGGCGAAGTCCGGGTAGCCGTGCTCGTCCACCCGGACCCCGGCGGGGTAACGCTCCGCGCGGACCGGGTCCGGGAAGTGCACCACCTGACCTGCGTATGCCGCGTTCGGTGCGGCGGCGGCGCCGGGCCGACCTGTCGTCATCTGGGAGCCCCCACTGGCTGCTGCAAAATCGGTGCGTTTGCTGGACACCAGCGTAGGGGGTCACCCTCCTGGCCGAACCCCCGCACCTACGCGTGAGCCGTGCGCAGTGCCGCCAGCAGTGCCTCGGCCACCCGGACCTGCTGCGCCTCGGTCATCTGCGGGTAAAGCGGGAGCGTGAGCAGTTCGCGCGCGGCCCGTTCGGCGGTCGGGAAGGCGCCCTCGCGGTGGCCGAGGAAGCGGAACGCGGGCTGGAGGTGCACGGGGACGGGGTAGTGCACCCCGGCGCCGATCCCGGCGGCGTGCAGCGCGGCGAGCACCGCGTCGCGGTCCCGGCCGGGGGCGATCCGCACCGCGTACAGGTGCCAGACGTGCTCGTTGCCGGGGGCGGTGCGGGGCAGGGCGAGGCCGTCGACGCCGCCGAGCAGCGCGTCGTAGCGGGCGGCGGCGGCGCGGCGGGCGGCGTTCCAGGCGGGCAGGCGGCGGAGTTTGGCGCGCAGGACGACTGCCTGGAGGGCGTCCATCCGGGAGTTGAAGCCGAGGCGTTCGTGGGTGTACTTCTCGCGGGCACCGTGGTCGCCGATGAGCCGGACGGCGTCGGCCAGTTCGGCGTTGTCGGTGAGCACCGCGCCGGCGTCGCCGTAGCCGCCGAGGTTCTTGCCGGGGTAGAAGCTGGTGGCCGCGATCCGCCCGTACGTGCCGCGCCCGTGCTGCCGGGCGCCCTGGGACTGCGCGGCGTCCTCCACCACCGGCCGCCCGTCGGCCAGTTCGAGCAGCGGGCCCATGGGGGCGAGCTGGCCGTTGAGGTGGACGGGCAGCAGCGCGACGGCCCCGGGGAGCGCGTCGGCGGCGCGCGCGGGGTCGATCAGCAGGTGCGCGGGGTCGGCGTCGACGAGCACCGGGTGCAGTCCGGCCCGCAGGACGGCCTCGGCGGTGGCGACGAAGGTGTTGGCGGGCAGTACGACGCCGCCGCCGGGCGGCAGGTCGAGGGCGCGCAGGGCGAGTTCGAGGGCGTCGGTGCCGTTGGCGGCGCCGACGCAGTGCCGGGTGCCGGTGAAGCCGGCGTACTCCCGCTCGAACCCGGCCACTTCGGGGCCCTTGACGTAGCCGCCGGACGCGAGGACGCGCTCGAAGCCCGCCCGGACCTCGGCCGCGATCTCGGCGTGGGCGGCGGCCAGGTCCACCAACGGGATGCCACCGGTGCCACCGGTGCCGCCAGTGCTCCCGGCGCCCCCGGTGCGGCCGCTCACCTGACCACGACCCGCGGGGCCTCGTCGGCCCGGTCGGCCCCCTCGGCCCGGTCGGCCATCCCCACCGGAATGGTGACCCCGCCGAGTCGGAGGCTCAGCGAGGCCGCCTCCAGCAGCCGCAGCACCCGCACCCCGGCGTGCCCGTCGGTGAGCGGCGCGCGGCCCTCGACGATCGCGGCGGCGAACTCGGCCATCACGTTGCGCAGCGCCTCCTGCTCGACCAGCGCGGGCGCGACCATCTCGCCGACGCGGTAGGAGATCAGCGCCCGGTGCCGGATCGCGTCGGTGACCTCCTCGGGCGGGGTGAGGTCCACGCCCCGGTCGTGCACGGCGAGGCGGGCCTGCGGGTTGAGGTCGTCCCAGACGAGGGTGCGCCGGGAGCCGCCGATGAGCGTGGTGCGCACCTTCGTCGGGGAGAGCCAGTTGACGTGGCAGTGGGCGAGGGCGCCGTTGCTCAGCCGGACCGTCAGGTAGGCGACGCAGGCCCGCCCGGCGCCGATCGGGTCGGCGCCCTGGGCGGACACCCCGACCGGATCGACGCCGGGCGGCAGGACGAAGTCGAGGATGGCGAGGTCGTGCGGGGCGAGGTCCCACAGCACGTCCACGTCCGGCTGCACCAGCCCGAGGTTGATCCGCACCGAGTCGAAGAACTGGACGTCGCCGATCTCGCCGCCGTGCACGAGCTCGCGGATCCGGCGCACCGCCGGCGTGTAGCAGAAGGTGTGGTCGCACATCAGCACGAGCCCGCGCCGCTCGGCGAGTTCGACGAGCTCGGCGGCCCCGTCGGCGGAGGTGGTGATCGGCTTCTCGACCAGCACGTGCTTGCCGGCCTCCAGCGCGGCCCGGACGAGCCCGTGGTGCGCGGCGGCGGGCGCGGCCACCGCGACGGCCCCGACCCGCTCGTCGTCCAGCACCCGCCGGTACGAGGAGGTCGCGCCGACGGTGCTGTACTCCCCCAGCACCGTACGGGCCTTGGCCTCGTCGAGGTCGCACAGCCAGTGCAGCCGCAGCGCCGGGGTGTGCTGGGCGTTGCGGACCAGCTTGGGGCCCCAGTAGCCGGCGCCGACCACGGCGATGCCGACCGGCCGGGCGGGCACCGGCCGGAGCGGTTCGCCCGGGGTGGGCACGTGCCCGCCGGGCGCCTCGTTGGCGTCCTCGGCCCCGTCCGGTCCGCCGTCGCGCCCCCCGTCCCGTCCCGACGTCGGAGAAGTCATCGCACGAGCCCCCTCGCTCCGGCACCGGGCAGGCGCACCCCGGCGGCCCCAACGGTCGGCGCGGGCACCGGATCCGGGCCGCCGCCGGGCGTCCCGGGCGGGCGGCCGCGTCCCCTTCGGCTCGCTGCCGGAACGGTACCGGCAGCCGCCGGGGCACCGGGGCGGTTTCGGTGGATCGACGGACAAGTCGTGACGGCTGCGTGCGGATTGAGCCAGTGTTCCATCGGGAGCGCGTCCTGAACCCGCCGGGTCCCGGCGCCCGTTCGCGCACCCCCGCACCCCGGTTGTACGGATGTCGGTGTCGTTTGACAGGCTTGCCCCAGGACTGGACCGACCAGTCCGGACCGTCAGCGGAGACCCTGCGGATACGGAGGCAGACGCATGACCACCGGTGAGCCGGCGGGCCCGCCCGTGCTGCGCCACCTCCGCGACAGCCTGCTGCCCGCCGTCGCCGCCGCGCTGTCGCTCAAGGGCGGCGAGGTGCACACCCTGGCCGGGGACAAGTCCGCCCGGCGCCCGGTCCTGCACCCGCTGGTCCGCGAGTTCCTGGACGGCCTGCCGGTCGAGCTGCGCGAGCGCTTCACCGGCCGCTGCCCGGAGGCGGTGCTGCTGTCGCAGTACCTGGCCACGGTGGACGGCAAGCGTTCCAAGCGCGCCGCCCGCAAGGCGATGAGCCTGCACGAGGCCCGCAAGGCCCTCAAGGGCTCCCGGATGACCACCGTCCGGATCCGCGAGGAGGACGACCCGGCGCACGGCACCCACGCGCCGCCGTGCCGCTCGTGCGTACCGATGCTGGAGCATTTCACCGTGCAGAGCGTCGCGGTCGGACCGCCCGCCCGCTGACCGCCGGCCCGCGCCGACGCCCTCCGTCGGTGCGGTGCCGCGTCCCTGCCGCCGTCCTGTCCCCGAACCACCGGAGCCCGTCCTGAATCCGCCCAGCCCACCCCCGCCCCCGCCGGCCACCCTGGCCGCGGCCTCCCCCGGGCGGACCCGCCCGCGCTTCCCCGCCGACGTCGCCGCCGAGCTCAAGGCGGCCGGCTGGCACCCCGGCCGCTGGGAGATCCGGCGGGCCGAGGAGTGGGCCGACACCCTGGTGGGGCACGGCGAGCCGGCCGGCGTGCCGCACGCGGTGTTCCCGGCGGCGGTGGAGGCCTGGGCCGAGTTCGGCGGCCTCGCCTTCGACCTGTCCGGCGCGGGCCGCCAACTGGCCCGCACCCCGTTCCTGATCGACCCGATGTGCGGGCTGCACCAGCCCCGCACCCTGGCCGACCTCGGCCGCGCGCTCGGCAGCAAGGTCGCGCCGCTCGGCGAGGAGGCGTACGGACAGGCCCTGTTGGCGGTCGACGAGGAGGGCCGCGTCTACAGCCTGGATCACACGGGAGAGTGGTTCCTCGGCCACGGGATCGACCAGGCGATCACGATGCTGATCCTCGGCACCGCCCCGGAACGGCTGCGCACCGCGGACGAGTACTAGTACTCCAGCAGGACTTCTCCATTCCCGCTGGTCAACGGCCTGGGAGTGGGGAGTGTAGCGGGGTGGGAGCGGGTGCGGGGCGGTCTTCGCC
>NZ_JBHWGV010000230.1:0-5847 GCF_042732955.1 Kitasatospora sp. NPDC059747
TACGCGGCGCCGAGGCGCCACACGGCGAGGACGGCGGCGGCCATGTCGACGGTGCGGGTGAGGCACAGGCCGATGCGGTCGCCGCGGTTCACGCCGGCCCCGGCGAGGAGGGCGGCGAAGTTCGAGGCACGTTCGTCGAGTTGGCGATATGTCAACTCCAGGGTGCCGTCGCTCACCGCGACGCTGTCACCGGCCGCGGCCACCTGCCCGGCGAACCGCTCCGCCGCCGACGGCCGCACCGCGGGCAACGACGCGTCCGTGCCGGCCCGTTCGAGCACCCACCGCCGCTCGGCCCCGTCCAGCACCGGCAGTTCGCCGATCGGGCGCCCCGGCCCGGCCAGCACCCCGGCCAGCAGCAGCTTCCAGCGGCGGGCCACGGCCTGCGCCGTGGTCCGGTCGAACAGGTCCTCGGCGTACTCCAGCACCCCGCTCAGACCGGCCGGTCCGCCGTCCCCGTCGCGGTGCTCGGTCACGCCCAGGCTCAGGTCGAACTTGGCGGAGCCCGCCTCGAAGGGCTCGTCGGCGACCTCCAGGCCAGGGAGGACCAGGCCGCCGTCCCCGCCGGCCTCCAGTGCGAAGCTCACCTGGAACAGCGGGTTCCCGCCCGCCGTGCGGGCGGGGTTGACGGCCTCGACCACGCGGTCGAAGGGGACGTCCTGGTGGGCGATCGCGGTCAGGGCCGTCCGGCGCACCCGCTTCAGGAGCTCCGCGAACGTCGGGTCGCCGGAGCAGTCGAGCCGGAACACCAGGGTGTTGACGAAGAACCCGACGACCTCCTGCAGGTCCTCGTCGGTCCGGCCGTCCACCGGCGAGCCGATCGGGAGGTCGGTGCCCGCCCCGAGGCGGCTCAGCAGCGCCGCGAAACCCGCCTGGAGCACCGTGAACAGCGTGACCCGGTGCTCGCGGGCCAGCCGGGCCAGCCCGCAGTGGGTGTCGGCGTCGAGCTCGAAGTGCACCGTCCCGGCGCGGGAGGGGCTTGTCGTTGAGGAGCCGGCCCGGGAGGAGCCGGCCCGGGCGGACCCGGCCGACTGCGGCCACGGGCGGTCGCGGGGGAGCCGCAGCTCCGGCGGCGCTCCACGCAACTCCTCCCGCCAGTAGTCGAGTTGCCGCGACACGAGGCTGTCGGGATCGTCCTCCGCGCCCAACGACCGCCGCTGGCGCACCGCGTGGTCCGTGTACTCCGTCGGCAGGGCAGGCCACTCGGGCGCGGCGCCGGCGCGGCGCGCGGCGTAGGCCGTCCCGAGGTCGCGGTCCATCAGGCCGACGGACCACCCGTCCGCGGCGATGTGGTGGATCACCAGCGCCAGCACGTGCTCCTCGGGGCCGGTCGCGAACAGCCAGGCCCGCACCGGGAGTTCGGAGGTCAGGTCGAAGTCGTGCCGGCAGGCCCGGCCGATCCGCTCGGCCACCTCGCCGGAGCCGCACTCGGCGAACTCCACCGCGAACCGCGCGGCGACGTCACCGGCGGCCACGACCTGCTGCCACGGTTCTCCGGCGACCTCCGGGAAGACCGTCCGCAGCGCCGCGTGCCGGCGCACGACGTCGCCGACCGCCGCCGTCAGCGCCGTCCGGTCCAGCCGCCCGGTGATCCGGACCACCCGGGGCATGTTGTATCCGGCTCGGAACTCCCCGAGCCTGGAGAGGAACCACAGCCGCTGCTGCGCCAGGGACAGCGGCAGCCTGCCGGTGCCCGCCGCGGCGGGGGTGTCCGTCCCGGCGGGAGCCGGGACGGGGGTCGACCCGTCCTCCGGGGCGTCCAGACCACGAGACATCTCGATGTACCTCCTCACTCCGTCCCGACCGACCGTTCCTAGGCGCTGCGCAGGCTCTTGGGCCGCATGTCGGTCCAGTTCCGCTCGATCCACTCCAGGCACTCGGGCTTCTTGCCGCGCGCCCCGGCGTCCCGCCAGCCGACCGGGTTCTCCCGGTCCTGCGGCCAGATCGAGTACTGCTCCTCGTCGTTCACCACGACCTTGTAGTCCAGGTCCAGTTCGTCGTTCGACATGCCAGCCTCCACGGCCTTCAGAGGGAATAGGGATGGGTGTGCTCGCGGTGGGACGGTCAGGCCGACAGGTGGCGGGCGAGTTCCGCGACCGTCGGGTGGAGCTGGACGTCGACCGGCCTGAGCGCGATGCCGAGCCCGCGCTGCACCCGGAAGGCGATCTGCACGGCGCGGATGGAGTCGCCGCCGAGGTCGAAGAAGTCGTCCTCCAGGCCGACCCGGTCGACCTTGAGGATCTCCGCCCACACCCGGGCCAGGCCCTCCTCGACGGGGGTGCGCGGTGCCACGTAGCCGGCGGCGTCGCCGGAGAACTCCGGTGCCGGCAGGGCGGCGCGGTCGATCTTCCCGTTGGGGGTCAGCGGCAGCGTCTCCAGGACGACGAACGCCGAGGGGACCATGTACGCGGGCAGGTGCACGGTGGCGAAGTCGCGCAGCTCGCGCGGGTCGGTCCCGTCCGGGCAGGCCGTGTAGGCGACGAGCCGGCGGTCGCCGGGGGTGTCCTCGCGGACGACCACGGCGACGCCGCGTACGGCGGGGTGGCGGCCGACGGCGGCGGCGACTTCGCCGAGTTCGATGCGGAAGCCGCGGATCTTGACCTGGTCGTCGTTGCGGCCGAGGTATTCGAGCTCGCCGGTGGCGGTCCAGCGGGCGAGGTCGCCGCTGCGGTAGAGGCGGGCGCCGGGCACGTGGGTGAAGGGGTCGGGGACGAAGCGCTCGGCGGTCAGGGCGGGCCGTCCGAGGTAGCCCCGGGCCACGGCGTCGCCGCCGACGTACAGTTCGCCCTGCACGCCCACCGGTGCGGGGTTGCCGTCGGCGTCGAGGACGAGTGTCCGGTAGCCGGGGAGGGCGCGGCCGACGGGGCTGCTGCTGGTCTCGATCCGTTCCTCGTCCAGGACTTGCCAGGTGACGTGGACGGTGGTCTCGGTGATCCCGTACATGTTGACCAGGACCGGGCGGTCGGGCGCGTGGCGGCGCCACCAGGCGCGCACGGAGGCGAGGTCGAGAGCCTCGCCCGCGAACACGACCAGGCGCAGAGCCAGTTCGTCCCGAGGGTGCTGCTCCTCCGCGGTCACGAGCTGGCGGAACGCGGACGGTGTCTGGGAGAGCACCGTGACGCGTTCGCGGACCAGGAGGTCGAGGAAGGCCGCGGGATCGCGCGTCACCTCGCGCGGGACGACGACGAGCCGTCCGCCGAAGGCGAGGGCACCCCACATCTCCCAGACCGAGACGTCGAAGGCGAAGGAGTGGAACAGCGACCAGACGTCGGAGTCCGACAGGCCGACGGTCTCCTCGCCGGCGGCGAGGAGCGTGGCGAGGTTCCCGTGGGTGACCTCGACGCCCTTAGGTGTGCCGGTGGAGCCCGAGGTGTAGATGACGTAGGCGAGTTCGGCCGGTCCGGGGCGGACGGATCCGGTGTGGACGGCGTCCGTCGCCTGGGTGGTGACGAGGGTGCGCCAGGTGCCCGCGGGGATCCGGCCGACGGTGTCGGGGTCGGTCAGGACGAGCGGGACCCGCGCGTTCCCGAGGACGAATTCGAGCCGGGCCGCCGGATAGTCGGCGTCGACGGGGACGTACGCGGCGCCGAGGCGCCACACGGCGAGGACGGCGGCGGCCATGTCGACGGTGCGGGTGAGGCACAGGCCGATGCGGTCGCCGCGGTTCACGCCTGCCCCGGCGAGCAAAGCGGCGAACGTCGAAGCACGCTCGTCGAGTTGACGATACGTCAGATCAGTTCCCGTTCCGTCGGTGACAGCGAGGTGGTCGCCACGGGCCGCCACCTGCGCCGCGAACCGCTCCAGTGCCCCCGTCGGTGCCGTCGGCGCGCTCAGCGGCACGGCCGCCGGCACAGCCGTCGCGGCGGGCCCGGTGAGCTGGCCCTCGGGGTCGTCGACCAGCAACTCCAGCGCCCTGACGTGCTGTTCGGCGATCTCCTCGATCTGCTCCGGGGCCAGCCGGTTGGCGTCGTAGTCGATGCACAGCTGGAGGCCGTCGGTCAGCGGGTTGCGGAAGAACGTGACGGTGAGCGGGACGTCGGCCGGCTCCACGCGGCGGATGGCGGTCAGCTCGCCCAGTCCGCTGAGCAGCTCCGCGTGTTCGCCGTCGCCCATGGTGTCGCGCATGACGTGGAAGTTGTTGAACGTGAAGTTGGTCGTGAACAGGTCGCGGCCGCCGGTGAACTGCCGGATCCGGGCCAGCGGCATCCGCCGGTGCGGCAGGATCCGGGCCTCCGCGTCGAAGACCCGCCGGACGAGGCCGGCGCGGCTGCCCCCGGCGGTGCCGACCCGGAACGGCACGGTGTTGAGGAACAGTCCGCGGGCCTCGGTGCCGCCGTTCTCCTCCAGTCGGCCGTTGAGCGTGAGCCCGCAGCAGACGTCGTCGAGGCCCGTCTGCGCGGCGATCACCTGGAGGTGCGCGGTGAGCAGGACGGTCTTCTCCGGCACGCCGAGGCGCTTGGCGAGCGCCGTGACCCGCGGGGCCAGGCCCGCCGGGACGTGCGCGTCGCGCCAGCCGTAGCCGTCGACCACGCCGCTCGCGCCGTCGCTGCGCAGCGACGGCCCGGCGGGCGCGGGAGCCTCCCCGGCGCGTGCCGGGAGCTGCGGCGGGGTGCTCCCGGCGAGCGTCTCCGACCAGAACCGCCGGGCCTCGGGCGAGGCCGAGGCGCGCTGCTCCAGGGCGACGAAGTCGCGGTAGGCCGAGGCCGGGGCGGGGAGTTCGGCCAGGCCCGCGCCGTCCAGGAGCCGGGTGTACTGGAGGAGGATCTCGGTGATCGTCGACCACAGACTCCAGCCGTCGAGGATCGCGTGGTGCTCCACCATCGTCCACTGGAAGCTGTCGTCGGTGAGCACCTGCGCGGCCAGGCGCAGCATGGGCGGGCGCTCCACGTCGAACGGGCGGCGGCGCTCGCGCTCCATCAGCTCGTCGACGGCCCGCTCCTGCTCGGCCGGGGTGAGGGCCCGCAGGTCCTCGACGACGACCGGCAGTTCGGCCTCGCGGTGCACGAGCTGCATCGGTTCGGCGAAGGTCGCCAGGTCGAAGCCGGTCCGCAGCACGGGGTGCCGGGCGACCACGGACCGCACGGCCCGGTGGAAGGCGTCCTCGTCGAAGCGGTACGGCAGCCGGTAGCTCGCCGCGTTGACGTACGGGAGGACGCGGGGGTCGGAGGCCGCGTGGTAGACCATCCCGACCTGGAGCGCCGCCATGGGGTAGGCGTCGTCGAGGCCGGCCGCGGGGCCGTCGCCGATCCGGGCCCGGTCGGCGGGGGAGAGCAGCTCGAAGGGCTTGGTGCCCGCGCGGTCGCCGGCCGTGTCGGCGGCGGCGGCGAGGCCGGCGAGGGTGCGGTGCTCGTAGATCTGCGCGACGGCGAGGCCGAGCCCGCGCCCCCGGGCGAGGGCGGCCACCTGCACGGCGCGGATGGAGTCGCCGCCGAGGTCGAAGAAGCCGTCGTCCGCGCCGACCTTGTCCACCTGGAGGATCTCGGCCCAGATCTCGGCGAGGATCTCCTCGGCCGGGGTGCGCGGCGCCACGTAGCCGGCGGTGTCGCCGGAGAACTCCGGTGCGGGCAGGGCGGCGTGGTCGATCTTGCCGTTGCGGGTCAGGGGGAGGGCGTCCAGGGTGACGACCGCGGCCGGGACCATGTGGGAGGGGAGGTGGACGGCGGCGAGGTCGCGCAGGTCGTGCGGGTCGGTTCCGTCGGGGCAGGCGGCGTAGGCGACGAGCCTGTCCTCGCGGACGACGACGGTGACGCCGCGGACGGCGGGGTGGCGGCCGACGGCGGCGGCGACTTCGCCGAGTTCGATGCGGAAGCCGCGGATCTTGACCTGGTCGTCGTTGCGGCCGAGGTATTC
>NZ_JBHWGV010000231.1:0-5371 GCF_042732955.1 Kitasatospora sp. NPDC059747
AGCACCGCCCGGGCGACCCGGTCGCGCTGCTCGCCGAGCGGGCGGCCGCCGGGCACGAGCCCACCCTGCGGGCGCTGGACCGGGCGGGGCAGGCCCTGGGGCTCGCCCTCGCGTCCGCCGTGGAGCTCATCGACCCGGGCGGCCTGGTCCTCGGCGGTGCCTACGCCGAACTCGCCGACTGGCTGCTGCCGTCCGTGCGCGCCGAGTTGGCCGCCCGGGTCACCGTGCGGCCCTGGGCTCCGGAGGCGCTGCGCCCGTCCGCGCTCGGCCGGCGCGGCCCGCTGCTGGGCGCGGCGCTGACGACGGTGCGCCGGATCATGGCGGACCCGTTGCTGCTGCCCGCCGGGTGATCCGGGGCCCGTACCCCGCGGTCAGTCGTGCTCGACCATGATCATCGCGTGGCCGTCCCCGGTGGTGATCCGGGGCCCGTACCCCGCGGTCAGTCGTGCTCGACCATGATCATCGCGTGGCCGTCCCCGGTGGTGACCCGCACGTGGACGTACTCGCCGTCGTGCTCCCAGGGCAGCTCCAGCCCGGCCGGCTGGAGCCGCACCGAGCGCGGGGCGGCGGCGAGCCGGACGGCGACGGGCACGTCGACCAGCGGGAACGGGTCGTGCACCAGGTCGAGCTCCGGGGTCTCCCGGGACGGGACGAAGCTGATCAGGTGCACCACGGTGCCCGCGGCGGTGCGCTTCACGGTGGTCTCCAGGTGGACCGGCCCGCCGGCGCGGACGAGCGGGTCCGGCAGGAGCCGGTCCAGGGCGGCGCCGAGCAGCCGACGGTACGTCTCCAGGCCATGCTCGTGGAAGGCCTCCAGCAGCGACACGGTCACCGCGGCCACCCCGTCGCCGACGACGACGGCCGCCTCGTCGGTCGGGTCGGCCGGCGGAGTGTAGGAGTGGCCGCAGAACCGGTCCCAGGAGCGCGGGAAGTAGGGCGCCACCACCCGGGCCAGGACCTCGGCGCCGGGCAGTGCCCGGGCGGTCAGCCGGGAGCCGTGGCTGATGACCGGGAAGTCCTCCGGGACCCCGGGGACGCCCTGGCAGGCGAGGAACACCTCACCGGCCGGCGCCGGTGCGAGTCCCTCGACCGGGAGGTCGGGGAGGGCGGGCTCGGTGCCGTTCCTGAGCAGCGCCGGCCCGACCAGCAGCACGGCGCCGCCTGCCTGGCGGTACGCGTGCAGGCGCTCCGCCAGGGCGTCGTCGACCGCCGTGCTCTCGGGCACGACGACCGCCCGGTACCCGCTCAGGTCGGCCGTCGGCGGGACCACGTCGAACTGCGCCCGGAGCTGTTGCAGTGCCCGGACGGCGCCGATGTTGCTCGCGCCCGGGTTGTCGCCGAGGCCGGGGTCGGTGACCACGGCGACCTCGCTGACGACCCGGCCGCCGTCGAGGAAGGGCTCGCACGCCTCGATGTGCCCGTAGACCGAGCCGATGAGCTCGTACACCGCCGGAGCGGCGACGCCCCGCGGGTGCAGCACGTCGCCCACGCCGCTGGTCAGGCCGTGGCCCAGCATCTGGCTGGTCTCGTACAGCAGTGCCGCCCGGGGCTTGAGGGCGGCGCTGTCCCCCCAGCTCTCGTGGAACCGCCCGGTGTGGCTGAGGACGGGCAGTCCCATGGGGCGGACGAAGCGCGCCACGTACGGGAGGAACGCGTAGCCCCAGCCGCCGGTGGGCAGGCCCTCGATCTCGACGTGCCGGATGAACTGGCGCTCCTCGGGCAGTCCGGTCTTGGGCCGGCTGTTGAACCAGACGCTCTGGGCGGCGTCCGCGGGTAGGGCCTTCTCCACCATCGCGGAGTAGCGGGCCATGTAGCGGCGGGCCACGAGGTTCGCGTAGCGGTTCCGGTGGTCCGCATCGGCCGGGTCCAGCCCCTCGCGGCGCATCCCGTCCACTGCCCAGCGGCTCGCGCTGGGCTGGTTCCAGCACATGTCGATGAAGATGCCGTCGACCGGGGCGAAGCGCCGGAGCACCTCGTCCAGTTGATCGGCGAAGTAGTCGGCGTAGGGGCTGGACATGTCGAGGATGTTCCAGGCCGCCTCGAAGGCCGAGGTGCTCCAGCGGGCGAGCTTCAGGTCCTCGCCGTGCGCGATCCACTCCGGGTGCTCCCGGGCGGCGAACTCGTCGACCTGGAGGGACAGGTAGATCGGTGCGCGGATGCCCACGGCGTGCAGGGCCTCGACCTGCTCGGCGAGCAGGTCGAGGTCGGGGGCGAGCCCGGGGTGGCGTTCCGGCCGGTCGGTCCCGTAGTAGAGGTGGCCGTGGTGGCACTTGGCGAAGACGGTCACGCTGTCGACGTGGGCGTCGCGGAAGGCCCGGGCGAAGGTCACCGGGTCGAAGTCGCGTCCCACGTCGGGGATGTCGGGGCCGGTGTGAAAGTCCAGGTGCACGGTCCGGCGGGGGAAACGATGGATGGTGTGAGCGTTCACATCGCGTGGGGTCATGGGATGGATTTATAGGCCGTGGGCGCCGAGGAGTCCAGGGATCCGGGGGTGATACATCCGATGAATGGCCGTATTTCATCGGCCATACCGCGAAGATATGGCGGAAATCCCGATGTCACGTTTGGGAGTCATCGGATGCCTCTACTTGTCGTCCAGGTTTCACGCTCGTAAGGTCCTCGGTACCGCGAGCCCCCCGGACGGCGGTGGCGCCGTACGCGGGTGAGGGACCTCCCCGCGGTGGGCGGGCGTTCCAAGGCAAGGAGATCAGTACGATGAGGCTTCGCTCTTCCGGACTCGCGGCGATGGCCGGGGCCGTGTTAGTCGTCGGCGCCACGGGGTGCGACCGCAGCACGGGCGGAGCACAGAAGCCTTCCGCCCAGGGGGCGATCGGCATCGACCTGCCGCGGGACGACTCCGACTTCTGGCGGGCGTACGAGCAGTACGTGAGGAAGGGCGTCGCCGCGCAGGCGATCCGCACCCTGCCGATCACGGCGTCCCACAACCGCGAGGACGAACTGCGGTCCAACGTCCAGGGATTCGAGCAGGCGAACGCCAAGGCCGTGGTGATCGCGCCACAGGCGACCTACGTCATCGACGTGCTGCTCGGCGAGCTCTTCAGACGCGGCGTCAGCGTGGTGAGCGTCGACACCGAACCCGAGCACGGCGAGGTGTACATGGCCGTCCGGGCGAACAACGTCGACTACGGCACCAAGGCCTGCCAGTTCCTGGGCGC
Organism: Kitasatospora sp. NPDC059747; assembly: GCF_042732955.1. Lineage (NCBI taxonomy): Bacteria > Bacillati > Actinomycetota > Actinomycetes > Kitasatosporales > Streptomycetaceae > Kitasatospora > Kitasatospora sp. NPDC059747. The sequence goes on from NZ_JBHWGV010000231.1 coordinate 3,177, forward strand.
GCAGCTCAAGGGAAAGGGGAAGGTCGCGGAGCTCCAGGGGGCGCTCGACTCGATCAACGCCTACGACCGGAGCCGGGGGTTCTCCACCTGCATGAAGGAGAAGTTCCCGGGCGTCCAGGTGATCGAGCTGGCCACCGACTGGAAGGGGGACGTCGCCGCGGCGAAGCTCCAGTCGACGCTGGCGGCCAACCCCGACCTCGGCGGGATCTACCTGCAGGCCGGCGGCGTCTTCCTGCAGCCGACCGTCTCCGTGCTCCAGCAGCAAGGCATGCTCAAGCCGGCCGGCCAGCCGGGGCACATCGCCGTCGTCTCCAACGACGGCATCCCGCAGGAGTTCGACGCCATCCGCAAGGGCGACATCGACGCCACCGTCTCCCAACCCGCCGACCTGTACGCCAAGTACGCGCTGTTCTACGCGCAGGCCGCCGTCGAGGGCAAGGCGTTCAAGCCGGGGCCGACCGACCACCAGTCGACCATCGTCGCCCTGCCCAACGGGCTGGAGGACCAGCTCCCCGTGACGCTGGTGACGAAGGACAACGTCGACGACAAGGCCCTGTGGGGCAACAACCTCGGCAAGTAGCCGCAGCATCGACAGCACTCCCACCCGAACGAGGAGCCTCCTATGTCAACCACCGGACTGAGCCGCCGTCAGCTGATCCGGGCCGCCGCCCTCGCCGGAGGGGCCGTGGCCTTCGGTCTGCCGCAGGTACTCCGGCCCGGCACCGCCCAGGCCTACCAGGTGCCGTCCAAGATGGCCTGGTGGTACCAGGCCCGCTTCGGGATGTTCATCCACTTCGGCTCCTACAGCCAGCTCGGCCACGGCGAGTGGGCGTTCTCCACCGAGAACTGGAGCAAGGCCAACTACCAGGCCCAGGTGTCCGCCCCCTTCGACCCGACGGCCTTCAACGCCGACACCATCGCCGACCTCGCCCTGAACGCCGGCATGAAGTACCTGGTGATCACCGCGAAGCACCACGAGGGCTTCGCGATGTACAACTCGGCCGTGGCGAGCTTCACGGACACCACCGGCACCAAGCCGTACAACCTGCCCAAGTACACCGCCTACCAGAACGACCTGCTGGCCGCGCTCAAGAAGGCCTGCGACGCCCGCGGCATCAAGTTCGGCCTCTACTACTCGATCATGGACTGGAACCACCGCTCCCAGACCGTCAACCAGACGACCAACTACACCGACATGGCGTCGCTGAGCGCGCGCGCCGGCTACATCAACGACATGAAGGCACAGCTCCAGGAACTCCTCACGGCGTACGACCCGGCGATCCTCTGGTTCGACGGCGACTGGTGCGCCAACCCCGCCACGCCCACCCTCACCGACTGGTGGACCCAGTCGGACGGGGTCGACCTGTACAACTGGCTCGTCGCCCAGAAGCCCGGCCTGATCGTCAACGAGCGGGTCAAGCGGGACGTCGGACTCGGCGACTTCGCCTGTCCGGAGCAGAAAGTGCCGGCCGAGCCGCTCGGTCGGCCCTGGGAGACCTGCGCGACCATGAACGGCGCCTGGGGTTACACCTCCTGGGCCGAGAGCTCCTACCGGTCCGTGCAGACCATCGTCCAGGAGTTCGTCACGGTGGTCTCCCGGGACGGCAACTACCTGCTCAACATCGGCCCCAAGGGCGACGGCACGCCCACCCCGGGCTCCGTCACCGTCCTCCAGGGTCTGGCGCGTTGGATGGGCACCAACAGCGACAGCATCTACGGCACCACCGGCAGCCCCTTCACCGCCGAGCCGTCGTGGGGCAAGTTCACCAGGAAGCCGGGCAAGCTCTTCGCCCACGTGTTCAGCTGGCCGGCCAATGGCACCCTGCAGATCCCGCTGATCGCCAACACCATCAACCGCGTCTACCTGATGAGCAACCCGACGGCCTCGCTCTCCTACTCGGTCAGCGGCGGCAGCATCAACGTCTCGGTGCCCACCACCGCGCCCGACGCCAACGACTCGGTCGTGGTGGTCGACGTCAACGGGACGCCGGCCGTCGTCGCCGACGGTGTCTACGAGCTGATCTCCGTGCGCAGCGGCAAGGCCCTGGACGACGGAAACACCTCCAGCGCGGGCAGCCAGGTGGTCCAGTGGACCGTCAACGGCGGCACGCCGCAGCAGTGGACGCTGACCGGTCTGGAAGCGGGCCGTTTCAAGCTGCTGTGCGCCCGCAGCGGTCTGGCCCTCGACAACGGGG
>NZ_JBHWGV010000231.1:5381-5725 GCF_042732955.1 Kitasatospora sp. NPDC059747
TGGGGCGCCCGCCGGGTTCGGCCCCTCCACACGGGGCCCAGCACGACCGCGGGCGCCGCACTGGTCCAGCAGCCCGACAACGGGAGCGACCAGCAGCAGTGGAGCATCACCGCGCTCGGCGGCGGCTCCTACCAGCTCACCAACCGGGCGAGCGGGATGGCGGTGGACAACGGGAACGGCACGGTGGACGGCCAGATGGTGGTCCAGTGGACCGTCAACGGCGGCACGTCGCAGCAGTGGAACCTGGTCAAGGTCGGCTGAGCCGCGCCGTCGAAAACGTGTGTGGCGCCCCGGCGCAGTAGGGCGCCCCACACCCGGTGGGGCACCCGCGGGGGCCGATGCGT
>NZ_JBHWGV010000232.1:0-5640 GCF_042732955.1 Kitasatospora sp. NPDC059747
GCCCCGTGGCGTGGGCGCCTCACCCCCCCGCCCCCGGGGGAACCCCCCCCCCGCGCCCCCGCCGCGGGCCCCCCCCCCGCCCCCGCCCCCCCCCGGGGCGCGCCCCCCTTCGGGGTTCTGCGTCAGCGCTCGCCGAGGGCGACGTAGTCGCGGATGGCGGTGCCGGTGTAGATCTGGCGCGGACGGCCGATGCGGCTCGTCGGGTCGTTGATCATCTCGTGCCAGTGGGCGATCCAGCCGGGCAGCCGGCCCAGGGCGAACAGCACGGTGAACATGCTGGTCGGGAAGCCCATGGCGCGGTAGATCAGGCCCGTGTAGAAGTCCACGTTCGGGTAGAGCTTGCGCGAGACGAAGAAGTCGTCCTTGAGCGCGTGCTCCTCCAGCTTGAGCGCGATCTCCAGCAGCTGGTCCTGCTTGCCCAGCTGGCCGAGGACCTCGTGCGCCAGCAGCTTGACCTGCGCGGCGCGCGGGTCGAAGGCCTTGTAGACGCGGTGGCCGAAGCCCATCAGCTTGACGCCGGCCTCGCGGTTCTTGACCTTCGTGATGAAGGCGTCGACGTCGCCGCCGTCCTTCTGGATGCTCTCCAGCATCTCCAGCACGGCCTGGTTGGCGCCGCCGTGCAGCGGGCCCCAGAGCGCCGAGATGCCGGCCGAGATCGAGGCGAACAGGTTGGCGTGGCTGGAGCCGACCAGGCGCACGGTGGAGGTGGAGCAGTTCTGCTCGTGGTCCGCGTGCAGGATCAGCAGCTTGTCCAGCGCGTTCACGATGACCGGGTTGAGCTCGTAGTCCTCGGCCGGGACCGCGAAGGTCATCCGGAGGAAGTTCTCGACGTAGCTCAGGTCGTTGCGCGGGTAGACGAAGGGCTGGCCCATCGACTTCTTGTAGGCGTAGGCCGCGATGGTGGGCAGCTTGGCCAGCAGGCGCACGGTCGACAGGTGGCGCTGGGCCGCGTCGAACGGGTTGTGGCTCTCCGGGTAGAAGGTGGAGAGCGCACCGACCACCGAGGACAGCATGGCCATCGGGTGGGCGTCGCGCGGGAAGCCCTGGAAGAACCGCTTGACGTCCTCGTGCAGGAGCGTGTGCTGGGTGATCTCGCGGTTGAACTCGGAGAGCTGGTCCGCGTTCGGCAGCTCGCCGTTGATCAGGAGGTACGCGGTCTCGACGAAGCCGCCCTGCGCTGCGAGCTGCTCGATCGGGTAGCCGCGGTACCGCAGGATGCCGTTGTCGCCGTCCACGAAGGTGATCGCGGACTTGTAGGCGGCGGTGTTGCCGAAGCCGTTGTCCAGGGTGACCAGGCCGGTCTGCGGAAGCAGCTTCGAGATGTCGAAGCCGGCGTTGCCCGCAGTGCTCTCGACGACGGGGTACTCGTACTCGCCGTCCTGGTACCGCAGTACTACCGAGTTGTCGCTCACGTCTTCCTCACCGACGAAATGAATCCTCTTCCAAGGTGCCCTGACTGTCTCTACCATCCCCCATCTGGAGGACAGCCGCGCACCCGGGGTGGCCCGAAAGGGCCCTCCCCTACAAAACCTGCCGCCGCAGCCGGTACGAACCGGACAAGATCGGCGCCATCCTAGGCTCTGCCGTAAATCTCTTCACGTCAAGAGAACATTAGAGGCAACCATCCTGTTGGATAATCATCCAGTGGCAAGTCGATGATCGAGCGCGGCGTGCCTCCGACCTGCGCTGACGGCCCGGACGGCCTGCGCGATCGCCTTGCGTGACCCCACCAGCACCACGAGTTTCCGTGCCCTGGTCACGGCGGTGTACAGGAGGTTTCGCTGGAGCATCGTCCAGGCGGACATGGTGACCGGAATCACCACCACCGGATACTCGCTGCCCTGCGAACGGTGGATCGTCACCGCGTACGCGTGGGCCAGCTCGTCCAGCTCGTCGAAGTCGTAGGGCACCTCCTCGTCCTCGTCGGTGAGCACCGTCAGCCGCTGATCGTCCACACTGAGGGCGGTCACCACACCCACTGTGCCGTTGAAGACCCCGTTCCGCCCCTTGTCGTAGTTGTTGCGCACCTGCGTGACCTTGTCCCCCACGCGGAACGTCCGCCCGCCGAACCGCCGCTCCGCCACCCCCTCCCCGGCCGGCGTCACCGCCGCCTGCAACAGCGTGTTCAGGTTCCCCGCACCGGCCGGACCCCGGTGCATCGGCGCCAGCACCTGGACGTCCCGCCGCGGATCGAACCCGAACCTCTGCGGGATCCGCCGCGCCACCACGTCCACCGTCAGACCCGCCGCCCGCTCCGCGTCGTCCTCCGCGAACAGGAAGAAGTCCGGCAGACCGTCCGTCAGCGGCGGCCTGCCCTCGTTGATCCGGTGCGCGTTCGTCACCACTCCCGACTGCTGCGCCTGCCGGAAGATCCGGGTCAGCCGCACCGACGGGACCGGGCCGCCGTCCGCCAGCAGGTCCCGCAGCACCTCGCCCGCGCCGACCGACGGCAGCTGGTCCACGTCCCCGACGAACAGCAGGTGAGCCCCCGGCGGCACCGCCTTGACCAGCTTGTTCGCCAGGATCAGGTCCAGCATCGAGGCCTCGTCGACCACCACCAGGTCCGCCTCCAGCGGCCGGTCCCGGTCGTACGCGGCGTCCCCGCCGGGCTTCAGCTCCAGCAGCCGGTGCACCGTCGACGCCTCCGCCCCGGTCAGCTCCGCGAGCCGCTTCGCCGCCCGGCCGGTCGGCGCCGCCAGCACCACCTTCGCCCGCTTCGCCAGCGCCAGCGTCACGATCGACTTCACCGTGAACGACTTGCCGCAGCCCGGACCGCCCGTCAGCACCGCGACCTTCTCCGTCAGCGCCAGCCGCACCGCCTGCTCCTGCTCCAGCGCCAGCTCCGCCCCCGTCCGCTTCGCGAGCCACTCCAGCGCCACCGGCCAGTCCACCCCCGCGAACCAGGGCATCCGGTCCGCGTCCGAACGCAGCAGCCGCAGCACCTGGTTGGCCAGCGAAATCTCCGCCCGGTGGAACGGCACCAGGTACACCGCGGTGATCGGCTCGCCGCCCTCCCCCGGCACCGACTCGCGCACCACCCCCTCCAGCGCCACCAGCTCCGCCAGGCAGTCGATCACCAGCCCCACGTCGACCTGGAGCAGCTTCACGCCGTCCGCGATCAACCGCTCCTCCGGCAGGTAGCAGTGCCCCTGGTCGGTGCTCTGCGACAGCGCGTACTGCAGCCCCGCCTTCACCCGCTCCGGGCTGTCGTGCGGGATCCCCACCGCCTGCGCGATCCGGTCCGCCGTCAGGAAACCGATGCCCCACACGTCCGAGGCCAGCCGGTACGGCTCGTTCCGCACCACCCCGATCGAGCCGTCGCCGTACTGCTTGTAGATGCGCACGGCCAGCGAGGTCGACACCCCCACCCCCTGCAGGAAGACCATCACCTCCTTGATGGCCTTCTGCTCCTCCCACGCCGCCGCGATCTTCTTCGTCCGCTTCGGCCCCAGCCCCGGCACCTCGATCAGCCGGCCCGGCTCGTTCTCGATCACCTCCAGGGTGTCCACCCCGAACCGCTCCACGATCCGCTCGGCGAACCGCGGACCGATCCCCTTGATCAGCCCCGACCCCAGGTACCGCTGGATGCCCTGGATCGTGGCCGGCAGCACCGTCGTGTAGTTCTCCACCGTGAACTGCCGCCCGTACTGCGGGTGCGAGCCCCACCGCCCGTGCAGCCGCAGCGACTCCCCGACCTGCGCGCCCAGCAGCGCCCCCACCACGGTCAGCAGGTCGTTCGCACCCCGGCCGGTGTCCACCCGGGCCACCGTGTACCCGGTCTCCTCGTTGGCGTACGTGATCCGCTCCAGCACCCCCTCCACCTGGGCGAGCTGGCGCTGCGCGGGTTCCTGTCCCGCCTGCGGCTGCCTGGCCACCGGGACCCCCCTTCGACCGGTACGGGCGGACCATTCCGCTACGCACCGTACCGCCCCGGTCGGACACGTCCGGACCGCTCCCGGACGGCACCCCTCCGGCCGCCCTCCGCCCTCCGGCCGACCTCCAGCCGCCCCGGTCACGGCCCGTCACGGCCGTGACCGCCTGCCGTGCGGCCCACCGGTGCAGGTGCCAGGCTGGGAGGGGCGGGGGGCCACCGACCGCACCCGTGCCCGCACGGGCCCCGTCCGAGGAGCAGTGCCGCCATGCTCACCACCGACTACCGGCCCGGCGCCCCGATCTGGCTCGACCTAGGCAGCCCCGACACCCGGGCCTCCGCGGACTTCTACACCGCCCTGTTCGGCTGGTCCACCGACTCCGCCGGACCCGAGGCCGGCGGCTACGGCTTCTTCCGGCTCGACGGCCGGACGGTCGCCGCCTTCGGCCCGCTCGTCGAGGAGGGCTCGCTGCCCACGTGGACGGTGTACTTCGCCACGCCCGACGCCGACCGCACCACCGAACTCGTCCGCCAGGCGGGCGGACGCGTCCGGTTCGCGCCCTTCGACGTCTTCACCGCGGGCCGGATGGCCGGCTACACCGACCCGACCGGCGCCGACTTCGCCGTCTGGCAGCCGCACGACACCCGCGGCCTCGACGTGGTCACCGCGGAAGGCAGCCTCTGCTGGACGGAGTGCTACAGCGTCGACGCCGAACGCGCGAAGTCCTTCTACCGCGCGGTCTTCGACTGGCAGGAGCAGGACGTCCCGTTCGGCGAGGCGCTCTACACCGTCCTCACCCCGGCCGGCGGCGGCACCGACGACGCCCACGGCGGCATCATGCAGCTCGGCCCCGAACACACCGCCCGCGGCACCTCGTCCCACTGGCTCCCGTACTTCGAGGTCCCCAACGTCGACGCCGCCCTCGCCATCGCGACCACCCTCGGCGCGACGGTCCGGATCCCCGCCATGGACGTCCACGGCGTCGGCCGGCTCGCCCAGCTCCAGGACCCGCACGGAGCGGTGTTCGCCGTCATCACCAGTGCCAAGCCCGGCGAGTGACGCGGAATCACCCCGGGAAGGGCCGTGAAGGGGTGCTACGGGCGTAGACAGGGGGTGGTGCGGGAGATCGGGGCCCCTATTCTCTGATCATGACCGAGACGACCGTTCTGACGATCCGCCGGGTGACGGAGGCCGATCTGCCGGCCATCGTGGCGATGCTCGCCGACGACCCGCTGGGCGCGACGCGCGAGAGCCCCGACGACCTCACCCCGTACCGCACCGCCCTCGCCCGCATCACCGACGACCCGAACCAGCACCTGGTCGTCGCCGAACGCGCCGGCCGAGCCGTCGGCACGCTGCAGCTGACGCTCGTCCCCGGCCTCTCCCGGAAGGGCTCCACCCGCGCGATCATCGAGGGCGTCCGCATCCACGCCGACGAACGCGGCAGCGGCCTCGGCACCGAACTGATCGAGTGGGCGATCCACCGCTCCCGCGAACTCGGCGCCGACCTCGTCCAGCTCACCTCGGACGCCACCCGCACCGACGCCCACCGGTTCTACGAGCGGCTCGGCTTCGTACGGTCGCACTACGGTTTCAAGTACCGGCTCTGACGTCCGGGGAAACGCCCTGAAAAGCCCCTGGAAATGCGAAAAGCCCCTGATCCGAATGGATCAGGGGCTTCTCTTGAATGATTGTTCGGCGGCGTCCTACTCTCCCACAGGGTCCCCCCTGCAGTACCATCGGCGCTGTGAGGCTTAGCTTCCGGGTT
>NZ_JBHWGV010000233.1:0-5451 GCF_042732955.1 Kitasatospora sp. NPDC059747
GGGCTGCCGCCACCTCGCGGGCGCGCCGCCCGGGGGGGGGGGGCGCGCGGCGGGGGGGGGGGGGGGCGGGCCGGGGGGGGCGCGGGGGGGGGGGCCCCGCCCCCCCCCCGAGTCCGAGTCGGACGGGGTCAGCCCCCCGTCCGGCCACGGACCTCCTCGATGTGGGAGACCCCGCTGCTGCCGTCGGACCGCCGCCACTCCTCGCGGAGGCGCAGCCGCCCGTCCGGCAGCCGTTCCGGCTTGCTCGTGCACTCCCCGGCGACCACGCCGCCGTCCGCGAGCACCTGGCAGTAGGCGAGCCGCAGCGCGCCGTCGGGGCCGCAGGTGCCGACGAGGCGGCCGGTGAGCACCTTCCCGCCGCGGAACTCGGCCCAGACGAGGTCGCCGAGCTGGTGGTAGTGGCCGACGGGGGACTCCCCGGCGGCCGCGGTCTCCGGCGAGCCGCCCGGGTCCGCCGAGAAGAAGCGGTTGTTGTAGTCGATCCGCGCCCCGGTCACGGCCCTCACGCCCCCGTCGCCGGGGCGATGGCGAACGCCGGGCGGAAGACGTTGTCCGGGTCCAGCCGCCGCTTGAGCGCCGCGAGCCGCTGGTGCCCCCGCTCCCCGTACGTCCGGACGGCCCGCGCGGTGTCCGAACCCTCCGGGTCCGACAGGTAGTTGACGTAGCCGTCGCCGGACGTGCCCCAGGGCTCGGCGGCCCGCGCCACCGACCTGGCCCACGCGATCCGCTCGGGGTCGGCGTCGGCCGCCTCCCAGATGGCCATGCCCGTGACGTTGAACCGCGCGGTGCGCCAGCCCACCGCGGACGGCCGCTCGGGCTCCCGCCGCACCGCCCCGCCGAACGCCTCCAGGTAGACGGTGTCGTTGAACTCCCCGCGCCAGCGCCCGGCGTGGAACCGCTCGACCAGCGCGGCGATCAGCTCGTCCGGCAGCCCGTCGGTGCAGCGCGCGCTCCAGTAGTGGCGCAGCCCGTACGGCAGGCGGCCGAGGAACTGCTGCATCGACAGGTACGGGCGCCGCTCGACCTGCCAGTCCAGCACCTCCGGTTCGCGCAACTGCTTGTCGAGCAGCGCGGGGTAGCCGGGGTCGGTGCCGCTGTAGCAGACGCTCAGGACGGCGGCGGGCTCCTGCGCGGGCCCGAACCGCTCCAGCAGCAGGATGCAGACCAGTCCGTCGGGGCCTTCGGTGCCGAGCCGCCGGAACAGCTCGACCGCCCGGGTCATCTCGTGCGCCGGGTAGGCGACCGTGCCGCCGTGGACGGTGGTGACCGGGTGCAGCCGGAACACGAACTCGTCGACGACGCCGAAGTTGTGCCCGGCGCCGCGCAGCGCCCAGTCCAGCTCGGGGTCGGTGTCGGCGTCGACGGCCAGGCGGTCGCCGTCGGCCGTGACCAGCGAGTACTCCAGGACGTTGTCGCAGGAGAGCCCGTAGCGGCCCATCAGGTGCCCGATCCCGCCGCCGAGGGTCAGCCCGCCGACGCCGGTGGTGTCGAACGTGCCGCCGGTGACGGCCAGTCCGTGCCGGGAGGCGGCCGCGTCGAACTGGGCCCAGGTCGCGCCGCCCTGCACCCGGGCCGTGCGGCGGTGCGGGTCGATCCGGACCCGGTCCAGCAGCCGCAGGTCGATCACCACGCCGTCGTCCACGCCGGCCGTCCCGGCGATGTTGTGCCCGGCGCCGCGCACCGCGAGCGGCAGGCCGGCCTCGCGGGCGAGCTGCACGACCCGGCGCAGCTCCTCACGGTCGCAGGGCAGCACGATCAGCCGCGGGCGGCGGTCGTGCATGCCGTTGAAGAGCTGCCGGGTGGCGTCGTAGCGGGGGTGGCGCGGGTCGATCACGCGCTCGGGGCACACGGTTTCGAGGGCCCGCCGCAGCGTGCTGGTCATGACAGCTCCAGGAGGTCGTCGAGGTCGTCGCGGTAGCCCGGCACCCGCAGGTCGCGGGCGGCCCGGCGGCTGGCCGCCAGGGCGCACTTGGCGGCGCCGCCGCTGCCGCCGGTGAAGGTGTGGACGGCCGGGTCGGTGGTGGCGCGCAGCTCCAGCAGGCCCGAGGGGCTGTAGCAGTCGGCGGCCACCACGGTGCGCCGCACCCGGCCCAGCCGCAGGCCGGGCAGCCGCAGGAGGGCGAGCAGTTCGGTCTCCCGGCGCAGGTCGGGGAGGGGGCGCAGCGGTTCGGCGTGCTCGTCCCAGCAGTCGGTGGGCACGCCGAGCAGCACGTCGCCGCGGCCGTGCGGGCGCCCGTACAGCCCGGTGGTCCCGTCGACGAAGCACGGCGGGCGGCGGCCGCCGGCCCGGTGGACGGTGTACTGGACGAGCTTGCCGCGCAGCCGGGTGGGCTCGCGGTGGTCCAGGCCGCTCTGGCGCAGCAGCGGCCCGGTCCGCCGTCCGGTGGCCAGGACGGTGAGGTCGCAGGAGAGCGTGCCGCCGGGCAGCCGTACCGAACCGGGGCCGACGGCCAGGGCCGGGCCCGCGACGGTGCGCCCGCCGTGGTCGAGGAGGTCGCGGAGCAGGCCGTGGCGCAGCGCGTCCGGGCTGAGGTAGCCGGCGTGCCGTTCGGCGAGGTAGTGGGCGTCCGGGGGGCCGGTGATCCCGTACCGTTCGGCGGCGCCGGCCGCGGTCAGCTGCTCGGCCGAGCCGGGCAGCCGGTCCTCGACGAGGTCCAGCAGGGCGGTGGGCGGGGGGTCGTCGGTGAGGTACAGCGAGCCGGTCTCGCGGTACTCGGCGAGGGCGGCGAGGGCCGGGTCGGCGCGCAGTTCGGCGAGGCTCTCGGCGGCGAGCCGGCAGGCGGCCGGGTCCGGCTCGAAGCCGCGGACCAGGCCGCCGGAGGCGGCGGTGGCCTCGCCGGGCGGGGTGGCGGCGGTGATCAGGCACACGTCGGTGCCCGGTGCGCCGCGCCGCAGCCGCCAGGCGAGCAGGGTGCCGGCCAGGCCCGCGCCGATGATGCAGATCCGCACGGCCGCCTACCGTTCCGGGGCCGGGCCGCGGCCGGTGAGCGCGTCGAGCAGCCGCCGGGCGCGGGCGTCCAGGGGGTGGGTGTCAGGAGCGCCGGCGGCGAGCGGCAGGAGGCAGCGGGCGGCGAGCGCGGGGTCGAACGTCTCGGGGCGCAGGGCCTGTTCGGCCCGGGCGAGGTCGGCGTCGGCGAGGGGCCCGCCGGGGTCGGGGTGCCGGGGCGGGCGGTGCTCGGCGAAGGCCGCGTAGCCGGCCGCGGTGAAGTTGCTCGGGAAGGGGGCGGGGCGGTCCCAGTTGAGGAAGAGCCGGAGGGTCTCCGGGTCCTCGGTGGTGAGCAGCTCGTGGGCCCAGACGGCGTGGTCGCGGCTGGTGGAGAACTTGAGCCCGTCGAGCCGGTAGAACTCGTTGACCACCAGGCCGGACAGGACGGACCGCCAGGGCGCGCCGGCGGCGACGGCCAGGGCGGGGAAGACGGCGGCGTAGTAGAAGGCGTTGTCGATCCCGAGGAACGGCCACAGACCGCCCAGCCCGCCCCAGGCGGCGCCGAGTTCGGTGAGGCGGCGGGCGTCCGGGTCGAGCCGGCGCCCGATCAGGTCGAGGTAGGACAGGCCCATCTCGACCCAGACGTCGAGCCGGTTGCCGCCGACCAGTTCGATCCCCCAGTCGGTGGGGTAGCTCACCGGGACGTCCGGCAGCCCCTCGTCCAGCAGCCGCGTGAGCAGGGCGCGGACCCGGGCGGGGAGCACCGCGGCGGACCAGATCCGGGTCAGCGCCTCCCGGTGGTCCTCCAGGGCGAGGACGGGCCCCCGGTGGCGCACCGTGCGGGGTGCGCCGCCGCACCGGCACCGCGGGTCGCGCAGCTGCGCGGCGGTGGCGAAGCCGCCGCACGCCTCGCAGGTGCCGCCGCCCATCGGCTCGCCGCAGGCCGGGCAGCCGCCGCCGACGTAGCCGTGGTGCAGGGTGCGTCCGCAGTCCTCGCAGAGCAGCATCGGCCACTCCGCCTCGGGCAGCAGCCCGGCGGTGACCATTTCGACGCAGAGCCGGGCCACCCGGGCGCGGTGGTTGCGGTCGGTGCGCGGGGTGGTGAAGACGTCGTGCTCGATCCGGGCGGCGGTGAGCGAGGCGCGGATCAGCGCGCCGAACTCGTCGACGAGCTCGTCGGGTTTGCGGCCGAGCTGCTCGGCCCTGGCGACGACGTAGTTCTGGTGGTCGTCGGTGCCGCAGACGGTCAGCACCCGCTCGCCGCGGGCGCGCGCGGCGCGGGCGGCGACGTCGGCCGCGAGGTAGGGGCCGGAGAGGTGGCCCAGGTGCAGCGGGCCGTTCGGGGTCGGCGGCGGGCTGAGCAGCACCACCGGGCGGGCGGTCACGACCGGTCCCCGTCCGCCGCGCCGGGCAGCCAGTAGATGCTGAGGATGGTCAGCGGGTCCGTCTCGGAGCGGTTGTGGATGACGTGCCGCTCCTCGGGGTCGAGCAGCACGGCGGTGCCGGCCGGGGCCGCCGTGGTGCCGGACCCCTCGACCTCGAACTCGGCCCGGCCGGTGACCACCACCGCCAGTTCCGTCTCCGGGTGGCCGTCCCGCGCGCTCGACGAGCCGGGGCCCACCAGGCACCACATCGCGTCGAACGGCAGCCGCGCCGACTCGGCGTACTGCGTCCAGCGCCCGATCCGTATCCCGTACTCCGCGGAGAGCTCCGCCGAGTCGCAACTGAGCCTGCGCACAGTCGTCAACCCCTCATCGTCGTCCGGTGGTTGTTCGCGTGGTCCAGGGTGGTGGCCGGGCCTCGGAGCGGGCTGGGGGCCGGCTGGTGGCGGGCTGACGGACGTCCAGGCCGGTTCGATCCCGCCTGGAGGGCGCCCGCCTACCGTGGCGGCCATGGATGTCGGAGTCGTGCCGGTGCCCTGGGCACCGCGTCGGATGGTCGCCCTCGCCCCGGACCGGGTGCGGGGCTGGCGGGTCAAGCGGTACGGCATCTCGGCCACCCGGCCGAGGCCCCCCGCCCACGTGATCGAGGCCGCCCGCCGGGCGGTCGAACGCAGCCTGCCGGAGGCGTATCCGCAGGCCTTGAGCTGCGCCTTCAGCGTGCTGCACGAGGACGAGGACGGCTGCTACGTCGTCGTCGCCTGGTGGAGTCCCAACCGGCTGATCCTGCACTCCCGGACGTGGATCTCCGAGTGGGCCGACCCGGCCGACTGGCGGCCGGCCCCCGGTGCGGCCACCGCGTGCATCTGGGAGCTGGTGGCGATGGGGGCGGAGCGGGACGCCTGGGTGCGCCACGTGGTGCGCCCGGACGTCCCCGACCTCGACGGCTACCTGGCGGCCACCGTCAGCGGCGAGTTCTGAGGAGGACGGACATGACCCTCGCCGCCCTCCTCGCCCTCGGCGTGCTGCTGCGGAGGCTGCCGGCGGGGGGGGGGGGGGGGGGCCGCGCCCGCCCCCGGCCCGCCCCCCCCCCCGCCCCGCGCGCGCGCCCGCCCCCGCCCCCCCCCCCCCCCACGCCCGCCCCCC
>NZ_JBHWGV010000234.1:0-5311 GCF_042732955.1 Kitasatospora sp. NPDC059747
CGTCGGCTACGAGATGGCCCTGCTCGTCGACCGCGCAGGCGCCGTCCTCACCCCCGCACTCCGCGCAGAACTCCAGGGCAGTCTCCTGCACTGACGGTTCGTCGGATACCGTCCAGGTATTCGAAGCACCTCCGCGTCCCTCCCGGGCCCGCTTCGGCGGGCTCGGGTTCGGACGTTGTACGGCCTTCGCACCACAGGCTCCGGACTCGTTCCGGGGCTCGCACCGCAACCGCCGCACCTTGTGAGGAGAGGAACCGTGACACCGCCCGACGACCGCAGCGGCCAGTACGGTGGCGTTCCGTACCCTGGCACGGGCCATGACGCCTTCGGAGCACCCGGCGTCGGCCACGGTCAGCCGTACGGCCGGCCGCAGTTCGGCCAGGAGTACGGCCAGCCGCCGTACGGTCAGCAGCAGGAGCAGTACGGCCGGCCCGGCCAGTACGCCCAGCCCGGCCAGTACGCCCCGCAGCCGCAGCCCTCCTTCGACATGCCGCCGCCCGGCTACCCGGTCCCGCCGGCCGGACCCGGCCACGCGCCCGGCCACCACCCGGCCCAGGACCCCGGGCACGTCGAGGAGTTCGAGGACGAACCCGACTCCGGCCCGCTGATCCGGCCGTTCGCGATGACCGGCGGCCGCACCCGGCCCCGCTACGAACTCGCGCTGGAGGCCCTCGTCTCCGCCGACGTGGACCCGCAGCGCCTGGCCACCCTGCTCCCCGAGCACCAGCGGATCTGCACCCTGTGCACGGAGGTCAAGTCCGTCGCCGAGGTGTCGGCGCTGCTCTCCCTCCCGCTGGGAGTCGCGCGCATCCTCGTGGCCGACCTGGCCGAGGCCGGCCTCGTCGCCATCCACCAGCCCGCTTCCGGAGGCGAATCCGGAAACCAGCCCGACGTCACGCTGCTCGAAAGGGTCCTCAGTGGACTTCGCAAGCTCTAACGCGGCCGCCCCCACCCGCGCCACCACCTCCGCGAAGATCGTCGTCGCGGGCGGCTTCGGTGTCGGCAAGACCACGCTCGTCGGCGCCGTCTCCGAGATCAACCCCCTGCGCACCGAAGCCGTCATGACCTCGGCCTCCGCCGGCATCGACGACATCAGCCACGTCTCCGGCAAGACGACCACCACCGTCGCCATGGACTTCGGCCGCATCACCCTCGACGAAGACCTCATCCTCTACCTGTTCGGCACCCCCGGACAGGACCGCTTCTGGTTCATGTGGGACGACCTCGTCCGCGGCGCCATCGGCGCCGTCGTCCTCGTCGACACCCGCCGCCTCGCCGACTGCTTCCCCGCCCTCGACTACTTCGAGAACAGCGGACTGCCCTTCGTCGTCGCCCTCAACGGCTTCGACGGACACCAGCCCCACACCCCCGACGAAGTCCGCGAAGCACTCCAACTCGGCGCCGACACCCCCGTCATCACCCTCGACGCCCGCCGCCGCGACAGCGCCAAGAGCGCCCTCATCACCCTCGTCGAACACGCCCTCCTCGCCCGACTCCGCTAGCCGACGCGGGGCTGCTTACCGGCAGGTGTCCGGCGGGGGCACCGCGCAAGACCCGCTCATAAGCGGTGGATAACGGTTCGGTAGGCATTTTGTGATCAACAGTGACGCTACGTGGCCGAATCACGTCACTCAGCGCCAGAAGACCACGGTTTTGCGCCGTCATGTCGGCGAATGTCCAGATTGTGCCGACGCGGGCGGCATGCGGGGTCTGTTTGTCCCCCATCCCTGCACGTGCTGAAATTCCAGCTACCCCTGTCGCTTTTCCCGCCCGGCCCACCGGCGGCGGAGCGTGGCCCGGGGCAGCGCTGGATTGATCCATGGCCGGCTGTCGGCCGAGAGGTAGTTGTCGAGTGAGGCGTAAGCAGCAACCCGCCCCGCAGCGGCGCTCCGAGCCCCGCCAGAGCGAGCCGAACGGTACCGCGACGGAATCGGCCGGATTCTCCGCGTTCACCCCGACCGAGGAGCGTTCACAGGCACCACAGCCCGTGAAGCCCGCGGTCGGCCCGAAGGAGCCCCGCAGCGGCGGCTCCACGGGTTCGACGGGCTCCGAGAGCTCCAGCCGCTACGACTTCCTCAGGCCGCGCAACTGGCGCGTGCCGACGCGTCTGATCGCGATCCTCCTGATCCCGGTCATCATCAGCCTCGTGTTCGGCGGCCTCCGCGTGAACACCTCGGTCGACGGCTACATCAAGGCGTCCCGCGCCGAGAAGACCGCCGAGCTCGCCAAGGCGGCCACCGAACTCGCCGAGGCGCTCGAGAACGAGCGCGACAAGACGCTGATACCCCTCCTCACCAAGCAGGACCCGGACGGCACGGTCGCCAAGACCCGCGCCACCACGGACGCCGCGCTGAAGGCCTACAACGCCGCCTACGACGCGTCCGACAAGTCCGGCGAGCTCCCGCGCCGCCACCAGGCCTTCCAGGACCTCGTGGTCAACCTGCCGCACCTGCGCGCCAGCGCGTACGGCCAGGAGCTGTTCGCCAGCGCCACCGCGAACGCGTACTCGACGCTGTTCGCCCCGCTGCTCGCGTACGACAACTCGGTCGGCCTCGGCTCCACGAACGCGGCCAGCAAGGGCCGCGCGATCTACGCCATGTCGCTGGCCAAGGCCGCGTCCTCGTCCCAGCGCGCGCTCATGCTGCACCTGCTCGTGGGCATCGGGTCGAACTCGGTGACCCGCTACGAGAACCAGGACCTCACCCTGCAGGTCGTGGTCTCGGAGAAGCTCGAACAGACCGCGATCACCGAGTTCACCACCGGTAGCGACCCGGTCGACGCCAAGAAGTACGCCGACGCACAGGTCGCCCTGGCCACCGCGCAGGACCGCTCGGCGTACAAGATGCCCGACGGCCGCGCGCCGACCATGCAGTCGCTGCTGAACCTCGCCTCCGCCTACAGCCAGGCCGCCGCCGACGGCCAGACGAAGGGCAAGGCCGCCGCCGACGCCGCCTTCAAGGAGGCCAAGGACGCCGGTCTGACCCCGGAGAACTGGAACCAGGCTGCCGCCACGCACATCCAGGCGCTGCGCAACACCGAAGTCGCGCTCCTCGACGACGTGCTCACGGACTCCCGGAACCTCAAGGACAACGCGCTCTACGACGCCATCCTCAACACGGTCATCGTCGTCGCCGCGCTCATCCTGGCCGGGCTGCTCACCGGTTACGTCGCCCGCTCGATGATCCTCGGCATGCGCACCCTGCGCAGCGCCGCCCTGGAGATCGCCGACAACCGCCTGCCGGACCTCGTCGAGAAGCTCTCCAAGACCGACCCCGAGCGGGTCGACACCTCCGTCGCCCCGATCCCGCTGCACGGCAAGGACGAGATCGGCGAGGTCGCCCGGGCGTTCGACCAGGTCCACCGCCAGGCCGTCGAGCTCGCCGCCGAGCAGGCGCTGCTGCGAGGCAACGTCAACGCGATCTTCACCAACCTGTCGCGCCGCAGCCAGGGCCTCATCCAGCGCCAGCTGGCGCTGATCACGGACCTGGAGAACAACGAGGCCGACCCGGACCAGCTGGAGAACCTCTTCAAGCTGGACCACCTCGCGACCCGCATGCGCCGCAACGGCGAGAACCTCCTCGTCCTCGCGGGCGAGGAGGCCGGCCGCCGCTGGAACACCCCGGTCCCGCTGGTCGACGTGCTCCGCGCCGCCGCGTCCGAGGTGGAGCAGTACGAGCGCGTCGAGCTGTCCGGCATCCCGGAGGTCGAGATCGTCGGCGCCGCCGTGACCGACCTCGTCCACCTGCTCGCCGAGCTGCTGGAGAACGCCACCTCGTTCTCCAGCCCGCAGACCCGGGTGCTGGTCAACGCGACCCGCCTGCCGGACGGCCGCGTGCTGGTCGAGATCCACGACAAGGGCATCGGCCTCACCGCCGACGACTTCGCCGAGATCAACGAGAAGCTGGCCGAGCCGCCAACGGTCGACGCCACCATCTCCCGCCGCATGGGCCTGTTCGTGGTCGGCCGGCTCTCCCAGCGGCACGACATCCGCGTCCAGCTCCGCCCGTCCGGCGAGTCGGCCGGCACCACCTCGCTCGTCATGCTCCCGCCGTTCGTCACCAAGGGCGGCCCGGCGCCGGAGCCCGAGGAGCAGTTCACCGTCTCGCGGATCTTCGCCGAGCAGGAGCCGGCCTCCGAGTGGGCCCCCGACGGCCGCGCCCGCAGCGCCGCCGAGCTGGGCTTCGACGACCACCTGACCGGCATCGGCAACGCCGGCTCCTCCGGCTTCAGCCCGGCCCTGGAGTCCGTCCAGCGCTCCCAGCGCCTCGACCAGGTGCGCCGCGCCGCGCTGGAGGCCTCCCCGTACGGGGACGCCGAGCAGCCGGTCCTGGACGCCGAGGTCGAGGAGGAGTACCCGCAGCAGGGCTACGACCAGTACGCCCCGCAGCAGGGCTACCAGCAGCCCTACGCCGACGACCAGTACGGCTACGGGCAGCAGGACGGCTACGGCCAGGACGCGTACGGCCAGTACCCGCAGCAGGGCTACGACCAGTCGGGCTACGCGGACGACCAGTACGCGCAGCAGGACTACCAGGGCCAGGGCTACCAGGGCTACGACGACGGCTACGCCGGCGACCAGTACGCCCACCAGGCCCAGGACGCCCCGGCCGGCCACCCGTACGCCCCGGAGCCGCCCGCGCTGCCCGCCGCCGAGGCCCCCGCCACCCTGCCGTCCGGGCTGCCGCAGCGCCGCCCCGGCCAGCAGCTGGCCACCGGCGGCCCGGTCGGGACGCCCGCGCCCGCCGGGGCCAACGGCGAGACCCCGAACTGGTTCGCCGGCGCCAAGGACACCTCGTCGCCCGCCGAGTCGCGCGGACACGACGTGTCGGCGCTCGGCGGCTACGGCCCGACCGGCCCGACCGCCAACTCCGCCTGGCAGTCGCCGAACGACAACGCCTGGCAGCGGGCCGAGCAGCTGCGCGAGCCCTCGTCCGCCGGCACCACCCAGTCCGGCCTGCCGCGCCGCGTGCCCAAGCAGAACCTGGTGGCCGGCAACGCCAAGCCCACCCCGCAGGACGGGCCGCAGGTCTCCCGCAGCCCCGAGGAGGTCCGTGGCCGTCTCACGAACCTGCGCCGCGGCGTGGAGCAGGGCCGCACCGCCGGCAACACCGGAAGCTTCCGGATCGACCCCGATCAGGTAGACCAGTCCGGCAACGGACAGAACCGGAGCACCGATCTCTTCGGCGGCTCGAACCACCAGGAGCGTTGAGTTGACTCAGATGAGCCAGGCCGCACAGAACCTGAACTGGCTGATCACCAATTTCGTGGACAACACCCCCGGGGTGTCCCACACCGTGGTGGTCTCCGCGGA
>NZ_JBHWGV010000235.1:0-5295 GCF_042732955.1 Kitasatospora sp. NPDC059747
GTCTCCGCCGACCTCACCCAGGACTGGCTGCCCACCCTCGAAGCCGCCGGCTTCGACCGCACCCGCCCCACCCTGTGGATCGCCGAGGCCCTCACCTTCTTCCTCACCGACGAGCAGGCCGCGGGCTTCCTGCGGCTCCTCGCCTCGGCCTCCGCCCCCGGCAGCCGCCTCGCGTTCGACATCCTCGGCCGGGCCCTGCTGCGCAGTCCCTTCTCCAAGCCCTTCCTGGACACGCTCGCCGCCGACGGCACCCCGTGGATCTTCGGCAGCGACGAGCCCGAGGAGTTCCTGACCGCCAACAGCTGGAAGGCCGTCGACGTCAGCGAGCCCGGCCAGCCCGGCGCCGGCGAGGGCCGCTGGCCCTACGACGTCCAGCCGCGCAACCGTCGCGGCGCCAACCGGCTCTGGCTCATCCGCGCCGAGATCGCCGCCTCGTGACGGGCCGCCGGGCCACCACCGGCGCGGACGCGGAGTAGCCGGCCGTGTGGATCGGGGTCGACCTGCTGCACATCGGCGAGCTGGACCGGCTGCTCGGCCGGCCCTGGTTCCGGGCCTTCGTCTACGACGCGGCCGAGCTGGCCACCGCCGAGACGTTCGGCCCCGAGCGGGCGCGGGAGTTCCTGGCCGGGCGGTTCGCCGCCAAGGAGGCGGTGCTGAAGGCCCTCGGCACCGGCTTCACGGGCGGCATCCGGCCGCGGGACGTCGCCGTCCTGCGCTCGGACGGCGGCGCCCCGGTGGTCCGGCTGTCCGGCGCCGCCGCCACCTGGGCGGCCGGCCTCGGCGTGGCCGGTGTCCAGGTGTCGATCACGCACAAGCGCGACCTCGTCCTCGCCGCGGCCCTCGCCCACCCGGGGGCCTGAACACCCCGGGCCCGCCGTCGAACTCCCGCCCACCGGACGGTACTTCCCCACCGCCGGCGGGCACCTCCCGCACCGCCGCCCGGCCCACCCTCCGGGCGGCGACGGGAGCTCGCCGACGGGCCCGGGCCGACTCGCGGGCGTCCGCGGTCAGCCCGCTCGGGCCGCCGCGGGCCCGGCCGGTGCGGGGGTGCGCTCGGCGAGGCCGCGGAGCAGTTCGCCGGCGATGAAGGCCGTCACCCCGGCGACGATCAGCAGCGGCATCAGGTTCGCCGCCTCCCCGCCCAGCAGCATCGCCGCCAGCACCGTGCTGGTGACGGGCAGCCGGGTGACGGAGGCGCCGGCGGCGACCAGGCCGACGGCGAGGCCGGGCGCGGTGCCGAAGCCGGGCAACGGCGCACAGGCCACCCCGAGCGCCGCGCCGAGCAGGATCGCCGGGAAGATCGGGCCGCCCCGCAGACTGCCCAGCGCGACGCCCCAGGCGACGGCCTTGCACGCGACCAGCGCGAGCAGCACCCCGATCGGCCAGGACGCCGGGTCGGCGGCGAGCGCGCCCAGCGTGGCCTGCCCGGAGAGCGCGGCCTCCTCCGGCGTATGGCCGGTGATCAGCGCGTACACGGCCAGGCAGCCGCCGACGGCGAGCGCGCACAGGACGGTGCGCACGGCGGTCCGGTGCGGGGTGCCGGTGGTGTAGGCCTTGACCCGTCGGCCGAGCGCCTGCCCGGCGACGCAGACCGCGGCGATCACGACGGCCAGCGGAACGCCCCACAGGAAGTCCCCCGGGTCGGGGACGCCGCTCTTCGGGACGTGCGGCAGCGAGAGCGCGCCGATCGACAGGCCCGTCCAGTGCCCGAAGCCGGTGAAGACCAGCGCGCCGACACCGCTCGCGAGCAGGCAGGGAAGAACCAGCACGACGAGTTGCGGGCCGCCCAGTCCGGCCGCCTCGATCAGCATCACGCCCGCCACCAGCGGACTGCCGAAGATGGTGGCGATCGCCGCCGCCGAGCCGGCCGCGCCCAGCACCGGCACGAGCCGCGGTTGCCGTTCCCGCCGGGCGGACCGGACCGCGAGCAGCGCGAGGCCGCCGCCCATCGCCATCAGCGGCGCCTCCGGGCCGAGCACGGCGCCGAGCGGCAGGCAGGCGAGTGCGGCGAGCAGCACGCCGGGGACTTCCCGCGGCAGGCCGGGCGGGCCGCCGAGCCCGTCCACCGGAACGTGCCCGCCGCGCCCCGGAAGGCGGGTGACGACCGGGACGAGCAAGAGGCCGGCCAGCAGCAGCGCGGGCAGCGGCCACCACCAGGGGGCGCGGTCGTACCCGGCCGCGTCCGGCAGGCTCTCCCAGACCCAATGCTGGAGTTCGTGTTCCAGGCCGACGAAGCCGAAGGCGGCCAGCGAGATCGGCACGCCGACCAGCGCCGAGACCACCAGCAGGCCGAGGTAGCCCCGGTGCAGCAGCACCTCGCGCAGGCCGGGACCGGCGCTGCCCCGCTCCGGCGTCCCGGGCATGGCCGCTCCTTCGCGCTCCCGGGGCCCGCCCGGCCCCGTCCTGGGACCGAGTCTCGCCCGGAGCCCGGCGGCTCGCAGCGCCACGGTGCGCCAACCGGGCGGTGCCGGCGGCGGGTTGCGCCGAACGGGGGGCGCGGGCGGAGGCCGGTCAGACCTGCCGGGACTCCCCCAGCGCGCTCTCGATGCCCTGGACCATCCGCCACAACGGCGCCTTGCGGCTGGCCACCAGGACGACGACGTCGTCCTGGTCGGCGTCGCCGGCGCCGTCGGCGGGGCGGTCGCTCCAGGTGTCGACGACG
The DNA here is from genome assembly GCF_042732955.1 of Kitasatospora sp. NPDC059747. NCBI lineage: Bacteria > Bacillati > Actinomycetota > Actinomycetes > Kitasatosporales > Streptomycetaceae > Kitasatospora > Kitasatospora sp. NPDC059747. Next base: position 2,663 of record NZ_JBHWGV010000235.1, read on the forward strand.
AAGGCCATCGCGCTGTCCACCTCGGCCACCCAGTCGCTCTCCCCGCCCGAGCGCAGCCAGGTCCGCAGGGCGTGGTTGTGCGCGGCGACGACGGCGGCGGCGATCACGTCGGCGCGCAGCGGCCCGTCCGGGCGGTCGGCGAACCGGCCGCGCAGGTAGGCCGCGAGGGTGTGCTCGTAGCGCCACACCACCGACAGCTCGTACGCGCGGAGGCCCGGCACCTTGCGGGTGAGCCGGTAGCGCTGGACGGAGAAGGACGGCTGTTCGGCGTACATCCGCAGGACGAGGCGGGCCGCGCCGCAGGCGTGCCGGACCGGGTCCTCCTCGCCGGTGCCGGAGTCCAGGAACTCCGTCATCTCGGCCAGGCTGCGTTCGTGGTCGGGGAAGACCACGTCCTCCTTGGCCGGGAAGTAGCGGAAGAAGGAGCGCCTGCCGACCCCGGCGAGGGACACGATGTCGTCGACGGTGGTCTGTTCGAAGCCGCGGTCCAGGAAGAGCTCGAAGGCCGCGGCCACGAGCGCCTCGCGCATCGCCGGCTTCGAGGGCCCGTCGTTCATGGGCAGGTCCTGCTCTTCCTTCTCGCTCATTCCCGGGAACTTACACCGCGGCGCGGCACCGGCCCCGAAGGGCCGGTGCCCTGCGTGTTACGGCAGGTTGCGGGCCATGACGATGCGCTGGACCTGGTTGGTGCCCTCGTAGATCTGCGTGATCTTCGCGTCGCGCATCATCCGCTCCACCGGGTAGTCCCGCGTGTACCCGTACCCGCCCAGCAGCTGCACCGCGTCCGTCGTGATCTCCATCGCCGCGTCCGACGCGAAGCACTTCGCCGCCGCACCGAAGAACGTCAGGTCCCCGTCCCCGCGCTGCGACTTCGCCGCCGCCGCGTACGTCAGCTGACGCGCCGCCTCCAGCTTCATCGCCATGTCCGCCAGCATGAACTGGACCCCCTGGAACTCCGCGATCGCCTTCCCGAACTGCCTGCGCTCCTGCACATAGCCCTTCGCGTAGTCCAGCGCCCCCTGCGCGATCCCGACCGCCTGCGCCGCGATCGTCACCCGCGTGTGGTCCAGCGTCCGCATCGCCGTCGCGAAACCCGTCCCCTCCGCACCGATCATCCGGTCCGCCGGAATCCGCACGTTGTCGAAGTACACCTCACGCGTCGGCGACCCCTTGATCCCCAGCTTCTTCTCCGGAGCACCGAACGACACACCCTCGTCGCCCTTCTCCACCACGAACGCCGAGATCCCCTTCGACCGCTTGTCCGGGTCCGTCACCGCCATCACCGTGTAGAACTCCGACACACCCGCGTTCGTGATCCAGCGCTTCACCCCGTTCAGCACCCAGAAATCACCGTCGCGCACCGCACGCGTCCTCATCCCCGCCGCGTCCGAACCCGCCTCCGGCTCCGACAGGCAGTACGAGAACATCCCCTCACCACGCGCCAGCGCCCCCAGGTACTTCGCCTTCAGCTCCTCCGAGCCCGACAGCTGCACCGGCAGCGACCCCAGCTTGTTCACCGCCGGGATCAACGACGACGACGCGCACACCCGCGCGACCTCCTCGATCACGATCACCGTCGCCAGCGCGTCCGCCCCCGCACCCCCGTACTCCTCCGGCACGTGCACCGCGTGCAGGTCACTGCCCTGCAACGCCTCCAGCGCCTCCTGCGGGAACCGGCCCTGCTCGTCCACCTCCGCCGCGAACGGAGCGATCTTCGCCTCGGCCAGCCCGCGCACCGCCTCACGGAGCATCCCGTGCTCCTCGGAGATACGGAAGAGATCGAAGTCCTGGCTCATGAACGGCGCTCCTGTTTCGGGACGGCACTGACGGTACTCAGTACCCTTCATTATGCACGCGCGCAGCAAAAAGGGAACTCAGTGCCTTCACATAGCGGCACTGAGTTCCCTATTCTTTTGCTGCCGAAGCCGTCCGAGCGCAGGGAGATGACACCGTGGTCCACTCAGCCATCGACGACGTCTGCGAGAGCACCACGCTGTACTTCCAGCGCTGCGCCTGGTGCAGCAACCCGACCTTCCAGCGGCTGCTCTGCCCCACCTGCGGCTCCACCGACCTGCGGCTGGAGCCCAGCGAGGGCACCGGCGTCGTGCGGCGCTGCGAGGTAGAGCAGGCCAGGACACCGCTGGCCCGGCAGAAGTCGCTGATCCGGATGGCCGAGGGGTTCGACGTCTGGTGCATCGTCGACGGGCTGCGCAGCACCGTGCCGGTGGGCACCAAGGTCCGCCTGCTGCCGGCGCCCGGCGCGGCGGAGAACCCGGAGCTGCGGCTGCTGCCGGTGGAGGAGCCGCAGCCGGTGGTGTGCACCGAGCCGCGGCCGCTGCCGCCGAGCCAGGGCGGTTTCACCCAGCACCTCGCGGCCTTCGCCGAATAGCCGGGATAGCCGGATAGCCGGACAGCCGAACAGGCCCGCGCGCTCCCGAAAGGTCCCGAAAGCTCCCCAAAAGGTCCCGAAAAGGTCCCGAAGAGGTCCGACCGGCCCCGGGAAGGGGCCAGGGAACGCCGGAGGGGGGGGGGGGGGGGGGGGGCGGGGGGCCCCCCCCCCCCGGGGGGGGGGCGGGGGGGGGGGGGGGGGGGCGGGGGCCCCGCGGGGGGGGGGGCGGGGGGGCGCGCGGGAG
>NZ_JBHWGV010000236.1:0-5244 GCF_042732955.1 Kitasatospora sp. NPDC059747
GGGGTGGGGTGGCCGGGCGCCCCCCCCCCCACCCCCCCCCACTCCGCTCATCGCCCGGTCACGCCGCAGCCACCACCGTGGTCACCAGCGCAGCCACGACCGTGGTCGCCATCGCGGGCACCATCGCGGTCACCAGCGCGTGCGCCACTCCCTCGGGCCGAACGCCCCGAGGCGTCGCCCGGGATCGTCGGCCGGCCGCCACCGGCGTGACCTGCGCGGCCGGCCGCCGACCAGGATCGCCGCCAGCCCCAGCAGGATCAGCAGCCGCGCCGGCCCGGAGCCCAGCCAGCCGGCGCCGAACAGGAGTCCGCCGGCGGCCCAGAGGCCGATCGAGTACACCAGCGCCCGCGTGCCGTGGCGCTCGCGGAGCCGCAGCGGGCGCCGGGCGCCCCGGGCCGCCCGCATCCGGGCCGGTGGGGCGGCCCCGGCCGGCGCGGAGCGCCGCACCGCCGGGAGGTCGGCCGTGACGTGACGCAGCGCCTCGTGGGTCTCGGCCGCGAAGGTGTCGTCCAGGCGCGTCTCCAACTCGGCCTTGGTCAGCAGGCTCCGGCTGAACTGCTCGCACAACTGGGCTGCCACCGCCTCGCGTTCGGCCTCGGAGATCCAGTCGCGGCGGGATCCGGTTGTCATGTTCCCTCGCTCTCCGCTCGTTCAGTGGACGGGTTCTGCGTGGATGGGTTCTGTGTGGGCGGGTGTTGCGTGGACGTGCTGTCGGCGCCGTTCCGTCGGGCCCGTGTCGTCAGCGGACGCCGTCGGGCTCGGGTGTGCTCGCCGCGGCGGTGCTGCGGGGGCCGGGGATCCGGGCCGGGCCCGGGCGGCCCGGCCACCACAGCCGCGGGCCGATGTCCAGCGCGAGGGCCGGCACCAGGAGGGTGCGCACCACGAGGGTGTCCAGCGGCACGCCCACCGCGACCAGGACGCCCAGTTGCAGCATGCCGACCGACGGAAGGACCCCGAGTGCCGCGAACGTCGCGGCCAGGACGAGGCCGGCGCTGGTGATGACCCCGCCCGTCACGGCGAGCGCGCGCACCACGCCGCGGGAGTGGCCGATCCGGGCGGTCTCCTCGCGGGCCCTGGTCATCATGAAGATCGTGTAGTCGACCCCCAGCGCGACGAGGAAGAGGAAGCCCATCAGCGGCAGCGACTCGTCCGAGTGCGGGTGCCCGAGGGCGCGGAAGAGCAGGACGGAGGCGCCGAGCGCCGCGCCGAAGGACAGCACCACGCTCGCCAGGAGCAGCACCGGCGCCACCAGGGAGCGCAGGAGCACCATCAGGACGAGCAGGACGACGGCGAGCACCAGCGGCATCACCAGCCGCTCGTCGTGCGTGGTGGTGTCGGCGACGTCCAGGCTCTGGGCCGTGCTGCCGCCGATCAGCGCCCCGGGGTCCGCCGTGTCGTGCACGGCGGTGCGGATGTGTTCGACGGTGGCCTCGGCGGCCTTGCTGCCGGGCGGATCGCTGAGCAGGGCCTGGATGCGCAGCCGGTCGCCGGAGGTCTGGGCGGGCGAGACCGCGGCCACCCCGGGCAGGCCGTGGACGGCGGCCGTCACCTGTTCGGCCCTGGCCGCGTCGGCGTAGATGTCCAGCGGCGCGGAGGAGCCGGCCGGGTAGTGCGCGGCGAGGACGGTCTGGCCGGTCACCGACTCGGGCTTGCCGGTGAAGGCCTCGCTCGGGGAGAGCCCGGAGTGCAGGCCGAGCGCACCGATCGCGCACGCGGCGAGGGCCACCGCGCTGGCCAGCCAGACCGGGCGGGGCCGGCGGGCGACGGCGGCGCCGACCCGGCCCCACGGGCCGGACTCCGGCTCGCCCGGGCCCGTCCACACCGGGCGCGGGACGAACGGCCAGAAGAGCCCGCGGCCGAGGATCACCAGCAGCGCGGGCAGCAGCACGGTGATCGACACGAGGGCCACCACGATGCCGATCGCCGCCACCGGGCCGAGCCCGCGGGTCGAGTTCATCCGCGCGGCCAGCAGGCAGAGCAGACCCAGGGTCACGGTGGTCGCGGAGGCGACGACGGCCGGGAGCGTCCGCCGCAGCGCGCTGCGCATGGCCTCGTGCCGGTCCTCGTGGCGGCGCAGCTCCTCGCGGTAGCGGGCGATCAGCAGCAGGGCGTAGTCGGTGCCCGCGCCGAAGACCAGGACGGTCAGGACGCTGGTGCTCTGCCCGGTGACCACCAGGCCGGCGTGCTTGACCAGCAGGTACACCACGGCGTTGGCCAGCGACGAGCTGATGCCCACGGTCAGCAGCGGCACCAGCCAGAGCACCGGGCTGCGGTAGGTGACGATCAGCAGGATCGCCACCACCGCGACCGTGGTGAGCAGCAGCGGGCCGTCGACGCCGCCGAACACGGCGGACTGGTCGGCGGCGGCGCCGGCCGGGCCGGTCACCTGGACGTCGAGCCCGGCCGGGGCATCGGCGTGGGCGTCGTGCCGGATGGCCTTGACGTCGTCGACGAGCCGGGTGAACCCGTCCGCGCCCTGCATGGTGAGCGGGACGGTGAGCAGCAGGGCCCGGCCGTCCCCGGACGGGGAGAGCGGGGGCGGCGTGCCGCCGTAGCGGGCGAAGGCGGCGCGGTCGCGTTCGGCCTTGCCGGTGTCGTCGGCGGTGATGCCGCCGGGGCGGGAGTAGACGATGCTGGCCGGCAGCACGTCGCCGATGCCGAAGTGGTCCCGCCCCGTCTCCAGGGCCTTGGTCGACTCCGCGCCCCTGGGGAGCCACTGGGTGATGTCGTTGCTCTGGGCGCCGATCAGCTGGGCGCCGAGGGGTGCGGCCACGCCGGCGAGCAGCAGCCACAGGACCAGGACCAGCCACTTGGAGCGGGCGCCGGCCGGCAGGAGGGCGAGCTTCTTGAGCGGGGCTGAGCTCTTGAGCAGGGCTGAGCCTTTGACCGGGGCTGAGCTTTTGAGCAGGGGCATGGCGGGGCTCCTCAGCTGCTCTGCGGGGCGGCGTGGGCGGGGGCGCTGGGGGCCTCGGGCGGCTCCTCGGCGCCCCAGCCGCGCTGTTCGAGCGTGATGTCCTTGAGGAAGACCGCCGCGGCGAGCCCGGCGAGGAGGATGAACCCGGCGATCAGGAAGACCGGGCTGAGCGCGTGGGCGTAGGCCTGGGCCAGGCCGTGTCGGACGGTGTCGGGCAGCCGGCGCAGCGCCTCGGGTGAGATGCCGCCGTTGGCGGCGATGCCGTTCGCGGCGCCGTCCGGGACGTACGTCGGGATCTCGTGGGTGAGGCGGCTCGTGAGGACGGTCGCGAAGATCGAGACGCCGAAGGAGGTGCCGAGCATCCGGCTGAAGGTGACGGTGGAGGTGGCGGCGCCCAGGTCCGCGCGGGGTGCGGCGTTCTGCACCGCGACCACGACGACCTGCTGGGACAGGCCCGCCCCGACGCCGAGCAGGAACATGTAGAGCCCGGACAGGAAGCGGCTGGTGTCGGCCGTCATGGTGGACATCAGGAAGGCCGCGACGGCGGAGACCAGCATGCTGGCGGCCGGGTACCACTTGTAGCGGCCGGACTTGGCGACCGCGCCGCCGACGCCGAAGGACGCGAGCATCAGCCCGAACATCATCGGGAGCAGCAGGAGGCCGGAGTTGGTGGCGCCGGCGCCCGCGGAGATCTGCAGGTAGAGCGGGAGGAAGAAGACCAGGCCGAAGCCGGTCAGCCCGCCGACGAAGGCCACGGCGTTGCAGATGTCGAAGGTGGAGTCGCGGAACAGGCCGAGCGGGATGACCGGTTCGGCGGCCGAGCGCTCCACGACGACCCAGCCGACCAGCAGCGCCACGCCGCCCACCGCGAGGCCGACGGTGGTGAGGGAGCCCCAGGCGTAGGTGCTGCCGGCCCAGTTGGTGAGCAGGACGAGGCACACCAGCGCGCCGGAGAGCAGCAGCATCCCGAGGTAGTCGATCCGCGGCCGCTCGGGGCGGCGGGCGCCGCGCAGGTAGAGGGCGACCAGGACGAGGGCGGCCGCGCCGATCGGCAGGTTGACGTAGAACACCCAGCGCCAGGTGACGTGTTCGGCGAAGAAGCCGCCGGCGATCGGCCCGCCGACCGCGGACAGCGCGAAGACGCCGGCCGAGTACCCCTGGTACTTCGCCCGCTCGCGCGGGCCGAAGAGGTCCCCGGTGAGGGCGAACATGGCGGCCATCACGCCGCCCGCGCCGATGCCCTGCAGGACGCGGAAGGCGATCAGCTGGCCCATCGTCTGGGCGGCCCCGCAGGCGGCGGAGCCGGCGAGGAAGACGACGGTGGAGACGACGAAGACCTGCTTGCGGCCCAGCAGGTCGCCGAGCTTGCCGGCCAGCGGCATCACGGCGCTGGAGGCCAGGATGTAGGCCGCGCCGACCCAGGCGATGGAGCTCAGGCCGCCGAGGTCGCCGACGATCGTGGGCAGCGCGGTGGCCACGATCGAGGAGTCCAGGGTGGCCATCAGCATCGCGAGGAGCAGGCCGAAGTAGACGATCATCACGTGCCGGTGGGGCATGGCGCCCTCGCCGGGCGCGGGGGAGGAGGTGCTGGTGGTGTCGGGCTCGGTTGACATGGCAACCCCTATGCTTTTAGCAACTATGTGACTCGTGAACATAGATGCCAGAAGAAAGTATGTGCGTTGAGCATAGATCTGCCTTCTGCACGTGTCAACGCGTATATTTGTGCCATGACCAGAGCCGCCGAGACCCCCGCCAGCACCCGTCGCCCGGACACCGCCGCGCCGGACCCGGCCCTGACCGCCATCGAGCGGGCCATGGTCCGGATCCGCCGCAACCAGACCAGGCGGTCCCTGGGCAAGCTGGTGACCGCGCAGCTGGGCCGGGACGTCGACCTGTCGCACAGCGTCGTGGTGGACGCGGTCGAGGAGGAGCCCGACCACCCCGGCCAGGAGGTCACGGTCGGCCTCGTCGCCGAGCGCCTGGCCGTCGACCCCTCGCGGGCGAGCCGCCTGGTGGCGGCGAGCGTGGAGGCCGGCTACGTCCGCCGGGTCGCCTCCCAGGCCGACAGCCGGCGCATCTGCCTGGAGCTGACGAAGGAGGGCCGGGAGCTGGCCGCCCTCTCGCACCGGGTGCGCCAGGAGTACTTCGGCACCATCACGGACGGCTGGACGGTGCAGGAACGTTCCGACTTCGCCCGGCTGCTGACCAAGTTCGCGGGCCTGCCCGAGGCGGAGTGAGCGCGAGGCCGTCGGAGGGGTGACGCGGACGGGCGCCGCGCCGGGAGCGGGTCACAGCCGTGCCCGCCTCAGCAGAGGCAGGGGGGAGACCCC